>JAQTZL010000011.1 GCA_028687755.1 Candidatus Nanopelagicales bacterium | reverse complement strand
CTGCCGTTGCTATCGAACTCAATGGTCGTCCACGCAAAACGCTCGACTGGGATACCCCAGCCGAGCGCCTTGGTGCTTTACTCAAGTCCTAGCCGTGTTGCGACGATCCGTTGAAACCGCCAATGCGTCGCGGGCCCTTTCTTTTGCGACACTCCCCCAACAATCCACAGACTTCAGAAATTGGCTGCTTACTGTTGCGTTACCAGCGATCGGGGGATCATCATGAGCATTGCTCTTCACCTGCCAGCACAGCCGGCATATGCATCTATAGCCCGTAATCTTGCCGCCACAATCGCAGCCCGCTGTGAACTTACCTATGACCGCGTTGAAGATGCTCGTTTAGCAATCGATGAAGCTTTCAACCAAGTAGTGAGTAATGCCCCCGACAACTCGGAAGTTATTTGCACATTTGTTGAAGCAATGGGTGCCATGGAGTTCATGGTGCAAAGCCGCACTGACCTCGATGACCTGCTGCCAACAGACACCTTTAGTTGGACAGTACTCGCCGCATTGGCGGACGAAGTACACACCACCAATGTTGATGGAGTACTCACAGTCATCGCCCGAGTTGAAGAACCTCAGAACGCCGCTGCATAGGTCGAACGTTTTCCGCACTTAGAACGCAGCAATCATGAGTACCGCGGAGCGGGATCAAATCATTGCTGATCATGTTGGCTTGGTGCACTATGTCGCCCGCCGATATAGATCCCACAACGATTATGAAGACCTAGTTCAAGCAGGGCTTGAAGGTTTGATTTATGCGGTCGATCATTTCGATCCCACGGCAAGAACCGAATTCAGTACCTACGCAGTGCCCTCAATTCGCGGTTCAATTCAGCATTATCTGCGCGATAAAAGCTCAAGCGTACGAATTCCAGCAAGACTGCAAGAACTTTCGCATCAGGTATCTACCGCCATCGATGAACTCACCCAACAGCATGGCACTGGTCCAACAATTCCCAATATTGCCGCATACCTGGGCCTTCAGGAAGATGACGTTCTCCAAGCTATGGATGCCAACGTTGCGCGAATAACAGTCAGCACGAGTGAAGACCACAGCCCTCTTGCACATCTTGCTGCTCTTGACACATCTATCGAAGATTTTGACAACAGTCAGGCAATCCAACAAGCTCTCAGCACTTTGCCGATCATGGATCAACAGGCAGTCAAGCTGCGATTCTTTGCGAATAAATCTCAAACTCAAATTGCTCAAGAACTTGGCATCTCACAAATGCAGGTCTCACGCATACTTACCCGCGCATTGCGCGAACTTCGTCCGCTTTTACGAGATATCTGAACCAGGCCTTTTATATTCCGCAGCTGTTGCTCGCACCATTGCCGGGCTAAAGGTCACTACCAAGCCAATCAGTGCAGGCACGGCAAGGAGGAGCCCCGGGACTTTTGATGAAGCAGCACTGTCAAACACCATGCTGGCGCCACCGAAGAGTCCAATCAACTGAGCAAGAACAAAAGGCGAGCGCGCCCAACGCTTCATTGTGAACCAGCCCTTTGCCACGATCAGTAAGCCCACACCAAAGACCACAAAGATCACAATCTCAATCAGGATCGCTGAAGAGTCCGAGCCTTGGGCGCCATATGTTCCATCGGTAACAGCGCTGTAGACGGCAATGGCGCCATTGAACAACAGTGCGATTCCTTCAAGCGCTGCGATCAAAGCCAGAAGTAGGTATGGGCGAGGTGGGGTCACAGGAGAACTCTACGGACGCAATCACCTCTCATGGAATATCGCTAGGGTTCAAGGGTGCGTGGCCTATTCATCGTCAATCCGCAGGCAACTACTGCCTCGCAGCGGATGACCGATTTAGTCATGCACGCCTTCGCCGATGCCCTTGATCTCGAGGTCATCACCACCACGCATCGTGGCCATGGAATTGAGCTCGGCGCTCGCGCTGTTGCTGAGGATCTCGACGTGGTGATCACTGTCGGTGGCGACGGCATCGTGAATGAAGTGGTCAACGGCATGCTGAGCCAAGGCCCAAGCCCCCGTACTCAATTAGCGGTAATCCCCGGTGGTAGCGCAAATGTGTTTGCCCGAGCGCTCGGTTTGCCAAATGACATTGTGCAAGCCGGTGCCCATGTTCTCGAAGGCATCAAGCAAGGCCGCATGCGCACCATCGGACTAGGGCAAGCCAACGGCCGTTGGTTCACCGTGAATGCTGGCGTGGGATTGGACGCTCAAGTCATCGCTGCCATGGAACATAAGCGTCGACATGGACGCAAAGCCTCCCCTTCTCGCTACATCGCGACGACCGCATCAACAATGTTTAAAGCATCTCGAGAACGAGCACCGCAGTTGACCATTACCCGTGATGACGAAAAACTCGATCAGGTCTACTTCGCCCTCGTACAAAACACTCAGCCTTGGACCTTTCTTGGCAACTGGCCAATTCACCTGTGCCCTGAGGCTGATTTCAATACCGGCGTGGATCTGTTTGGCATGCGAAAGATCAAGGCATCAACAGCGCTCCAGAACACCAAAAAACTCCTCACTCAGCGCAGGGCCAGCGCTTTGGCCTCGGCGGTTGTCTGGCATGACCAAACCGAGTTCACTGTCACCTGCGCCAAGCCAATGGCCTTTCAGATTGATGGCGAGGGTCTGGGTGAAATTAGCCAGGTAACCTTCCGCGCTGAGCCCACTGCGCTCACAGTCGTCGTCTAGTAAGAATCGGACATAAGGCACAAATACCATTTTGTGACCAATGCGACAGGTTGAATGTTGAATTATTTGGGCGTGGCTCTTGCGCCCGCCCCCCTCACATGTAACCCTTTACTTCGCAAGTTGCTGAACGGCACCGACTACCTTCCTCCGGGGACGACCAGGAGACCCCTAGGTCGCCCCCTTTTGATGGTCGGGGTACGTGAAAGCAATCACAAGCACTGGAGACCCTGGTGCCTTTTTACGATGGAGTTGATTGAGCATGGACTGGCGACACGAGTCTGCCTGCCGTGACGAAGATCCGGAGCTCTTCTTCCCGATCGGTAATACCGGACCGGCATTGACCCAGATCGATGAAGCGAAGGCTGTCTGCCGGCGCTGTACCGTCGTAGATGAATGCCTGCGTTGGGCCTTGGAAACAGGTCAAGACGCTGGCGTATGGGGCGGACTCAGCGAAGATGAGCGCCGCGCTCTCAAGCGTCGTAATGCTCGCCTTCGTGCCCGCGGTGGCCTGTAACTCTCAGTTTGCTACCACGCGTTCACAGATCTCACCGGAACGGTGATGGTCACGGTTAATCCATCTTCATTGTGCAGGTTTACGCTGCCTTGAAGTTCTCCCGCCACCAACGAATGCACGATCTGCAAACCCAAACCGCCACTGTTCGCTGGATCCTCTAGCACCGCAGGATCAATGCCAGTTCCGTTATCGCCAATAGCAATGACGACCGCATCTTCGGATCGAGTCAATTGCAATGTAATAACGCTGGCGGTGGCGTGCTCAACGGCATTTTGTAGAAGTTCTGAAACGCACATCGCCAACGGTGTTGCCACCTCAGCATCCAACATGCCCACCTGGCCAGCTCGTTCAATGCGATGCTCACCTTCGCCACCTAGAGCTGGAGCAAGGTCTCGCACCAATGCAATAATTCGATCAGCAACCTCATCGAAATCAACGCTCTCATCTACCTGACGAGCAAGAGTTTCATGCACGACTGCGATCGCAGCAACGCGTAATTCTGCTTCACCTAATGCAATACGTGCTTCATCGCTTTCCGCTCGCCTTGCTTGCATGCGTAATAGCGCAGCGACAGTTTGAAGATTATTTTTCACTCGATGATGGATTTCGCGAATGGTGGCATCTGCGGAAATCAGTGCGCGCTCGCGACGACGCATGTCGGTGACATCCCGAATTAAAATTAACGAGCCTTGTTCGCGACCTGGTGCAACAAGTGGGATGCCATGAACAAACGCCACCGCACGTGCATTCTCAACTTCAACCTGTCCGGCAACCTTGCCACCGGCAATACGCGCAACATTTTGATCCATTGGCCCATGACGATGAGACAACCGGACAAGTAGCGAGCCTAGATCTGCTCCGATGAGCTCTGTTGCCAAACCAAGCCGACGCAGCACACTCATGGCATTAGGGCTGGCATATGTCACCGTGCCTTCGCTATCAAGACGCACAAGCCCGTCACCAACTCGCGGCGCATCCCCTCGTTCACCGACGAACTCTGGTGGCGGGAAATCACCAGCGACCAACATGTGCAGAAGGTCTTCAGCAACACTGAGGTAGACCTCTTCAAGGTATCCGGCAACACGCGATGTCTGCGAGGTGGACCGCACCACGATGCCAATCACGCGCCCGTCGGAATCACGGGATGAACGAACTGGGAATGCGTTGCCTACGGCGCGACCAAAATGCAGAGCTTGGTCGATCTCCGGCAGTTTGCCTTTGGGAACAAAGCGACCAACAAGGTCTTCTTCAACCGTGGTGGAAGCAGTCGTGGGGCGCACAAGAGCTGCGGCGATGACACCGCCGTCATTCCAAGTTGGAAGCCACAGCACTAAATCACTTAACGACAGATCTGCGATCAGATTCCAGGCCTCAATGACACGAAGAAGCCGGTCTATTTCTTCGGGCTGCAGGTCGGTGCGCTCCTGCGCCAGTTCGACAATGGTTCCCACGGAATCGAGAGTACGGGGTGGGTAGCACTGAATCCCGTAAGCACCACAGTGATCGGGAACGTGTTACCGCCGAATTACTGCTCAGTGATGGTCTGCTGGATCTGGGTGAAGATCCGAGTGCGTAAACCTTCGGGTGTTTGCACTGTTTCACTGCACTGACGAATGCGGGTTTGAATGATGCGCTCAGCGGTGAATTGATCGGCGCATGGTGGGCACTCTTCAAGGTGATGACCAACGAGATGGGCATTGTCTTGCTCAAGTTCGTTATCGAGATAAATCCACATCCAAGAGTGAATTTGCACGCAAGGAACATCGTGATGATTACCGCAACTCATGACTTCACCCCCGTGGCAATGAAGCCGCGCTCGGCGGCATAGTCGCGAAGTAACTCTCGCAATTGCTTGCGCCCACGACTTAACCGAGACATCACAGTGCCAACTGGTGTTTCCATGATCTCGGCTGCTTCTTTATAAGAAAAGCCTTCCACGTCCACGAGGTACACAGCCATTCGGAAATCATCGGGTAGCGCGGCCATCGCATCAACAATTTCGCCATCCGCAAGACGGGCCATCGCTTCAGCTTCAGCGGAACGCATTCCAAGATTTTCACCAACATCATTGAGCTGACTATCAGTAAGCTCGTCGGCACTTGTTTGCAAAGGTGCACGCTGCTTTTTGCGGTACTGATTGATGTAAGTGTTCGTCAGGATGCGAAAAAGCCATGCCTTGAGATTCGTGCCTTCTGTAAAGGAATCAAATGCGGCAAAGGCCTTCAGTGTTGCTTCCTGAACGAGATCTTCTGCATCAGTGGGGTTGCGGGTCATACGTAGTGCGGCCCCGTACAGGGAATCCAAGAACGGCGCGACATCGCGCTCAAAGCGCGCCGCGGTTACTTCTTTGGTTTCCGATGACATCACCGCTGAGCCTACGACACTGGGGTCCAGTGCGATGACGTTCATGGTGTGAAGCACGTTAGTTCAAACACATGAATCCCCAGAGATATTCCCTAGTGAGCATCTATGGGCTCGCGCAGTTGCGGACCGTTATTGCGAGCATTGTTCACGGCCACGGCAACGGGATAGGCCTCTAGTGGCACGAGAACGGGGTCAAGGAGAGGCTCAATATCTACTTTTGATCGGCCATTTAGCCACCACTCCCACAGGTCCTTGGGAACCATGACGGGCATCCGATCGTGAATGCGCATGAGATCGTCATTGGCCGCCGTGGTCAGGATGCAACAGGTGAGCAGCCATGTTCCATCGGGGCGTTTCCACCACTCATAGAGCCCAGCCATGGCCAGGACGCTGGCATCACGGGCATGGATGTAGAACGGCAATTTGGCTGGTCGCCCTGATCCATTCGTGGTCGTAGAGGCGTACCACTCGTAATAGCCATCTGCCGGCACCAGACATCGCTGTGTGGCAAAAGCTTTGCGAAATGATGGCTTTTCGGCCACGGTTTCACTTCTGGCATTGGTTAACTTCGCAGCAATTGACGGGTCCTTCGCCCACGAGGGCACCAACCCCCAGGTAGCCACTTCAATCGAGCGCACTGGCGGCTCATCCCCTACACGCTTATCCACCACGATGTAGACAGGTGTACTTGGCGCCACATTGAAATCTGCCTCAAGAAGTTGTTCAGGCACGGCCACTGCCTCAAATTCGGCAACCAACGCAGCTGGGTCCAGCGCTGCTACATAGCGACCACACATGAGCACTACCCTTGCCTTGATGACCCCTTCACCGCAAGCACATTGGGCTGCCCCACGAGCGTTAGCGCCTATTCATGCCACCGTGCGCGTACCGGGATCAAAATCCGCAACCAACCGCGCCCTCATCCTGGCTGCGCTGGCCGATGGTCCCAGCACCGTTTCTGCGGCCCTAGACGCCCGCGACACTCGCCTCATGGTCAGTGCTCTGCGCAGCATGGGCATCAGCCTTGATGTCAGTGAGCCATCAGCAGTGGGAAATGTCAATATCTTCGCCACTCCAGCTACCTTGCACGGTCCTTCTTCAATTGATGTAGGCCTGGCCGGAACAGTCATGCGCTTTGTTCCACCCGTTGCGGCTTTAGCTACTGGGGATATTGCTTTTGATGGTGACGAAGGCGCCCGCGTACGCCCGATGGCTACCACGCTTGATGCCTTGCGAGCACTGGGCGTAGCGATCGATGGCGAAACGAGCTTGCCTTTCATCGTGCACGGAACGGGCGTGGTTGCTGGCGGCGAAATTATGATTGACGCATCGGCTTCAAGCCAATTCGTGTCCGCTCTCCTACTCACTGCCGCACGGTTCACCAATGGATTAACCATTCACCATGTTGGTGACCCTGTTCCCAGCCAACCACATATCGACATGACGATTGCGATGCTGGCGGAGCACGGTGTTGTTGTCGACACACCTGATTCGGTGACCTGGCACGTTGCCCCACAACGCATTGCACCCGTTGATCGCACCATTGAACCCGATCTTTCGAATGCGGCTCCATTCCTAGCTGCCGCAATGGTTACCGGTGGCGAAATCACTATCCCCGACTGGCCATCACACACCACTCAAGCTGGCGATGCCCTACGTGATCTCCTCGCAGCAATGGGTGCATCTATTTCTTTGGACTCACACGGACTCACATGCGCGATGCACGGAGACATTCGCGGCATAGATGCCGATCTTCGTGATGTTGGCGAACTCACGCCAACACTCGCCGCAATCGCGAGTTTGGCAACTACCGAAACACGCTTCAGAGGCATCGGCCATTTACGAGGGCATGAAACAGATCGCTTAGCTGCGCTCGTGCACGAAATTAATCACCTTGGCGGTGATGCAACAGAAACTGCAGATGGCATTCACCTTCGCCCTGCAATGTTGCATGCTGGCCATTTCTCCACGTATCACGATCACCGCATGGCAACTGCCGGTGCAGTCATCGGCCTTCACGTTTCAGGCATTGAGGTCGAAAACATCGACACCACTGCAAAAACTCTTCCCGGCTTTGCCGCACGTTGGGAATCGCTGGTTTCAGGATCAACAAATCCGTGACAAGCAAGAAAACCCATGAGCGTTGGGACGAAGACGATGTACGCATTCGTCCAGGTCGCACAAAATCTCGCCCTCGTACAAAAGATCGCCCAGCACACACTGATGCTGAAGGCGGCATGGTCATTGCCGTTGATCGCGGTCGCTTCACCGTCGCACTTGATACCGCTCATGAGTTGGCTAATGGCAAACAGATTTATGCCATTAAGGCACGGGAATTGGGGCGCAAGGGCATCGTCGTTGGCGACTTAGTTGACCTCACGGGTGCAGATACCTCAGGCACTGATGATCTGGCTCGCATCGTTCGCCGCAAGGAGCGCACATCAACCCTGCGCCGCACAGCTGACGATGTTGATCCCGTTGAACGCATTGTGGTTGCGAATGCGAACCAACTTGCCATCGTCACCGCCACCGCAGACCCAGAGCCATCCTTCGGTCTGATTGATCGTGCACTTGTTGCCGCCTTTGATGAAGGCATCCAACCAATGTTGGTGATTACCAAAACAGATTTAGCAAGCGCACATGCATTGCTGGCCATGTATGGCCCGCTCAACTTACCCGTGTTTACCATCAACAACCGAGTGCCACCAACGCAACTTCTTGAAGCGCTGCGCGACCAGGTAACAGTGGTGCTTGGCCACTCGGGAGTTGGGAAATCCACGTTAGTCAATGCGATCGTTCCTGGTTCCGTGCGCAGCACAGGCCATGTGAACGTCGTAACCGGTAAAGGTCGTCACACATCTACAAGCGCTGTCGCGCTGGAACTGCCAGATGGCGGTTGGATTATTGATACACCAGGAATTCGATCCTTTGGCCTTGCGCATGTCAAAGCAGAACAGATGATTCACGCTTTCCCTGAACTCGAGCCTGGCATCGAACACTGTCCACGATCGTGTTCACACGACGAACCCGACTGCGGGCTCAACATATGGATTGAAACGCAGCCAGTACAGACTCGCGAGCGGCTACTTTCCTTGCGTCGACTCTTGGCCCAACCTGCCCAACCTGTTGTCGAGGAATCCGAGCCATCCGAATAACTCCGATGTGTTTGCCTTACTGCAGCAATGAGGCCCAAACTGCTTCAGCACCACTGTGACCCGCTCCCAGAACAAACACAGTTGCAACAAGTGACAACGCAATAACAACGAATGCCAACATCCGCAACCACATGGGCCGTGATCGATTTGCTGGAATCCCTCGGTCAAAGAACCAAAACACAATGACGACGAGGCCAAAGAGCCCAACCCAAAGTGGCGCTTGATCTCCCCAGCGAAGGTGATCAGCACTGACATCCTTGACGAGTGCTAATTGCTCCCCAGCTTCTTTGGCTAGCACTGCGCTGCCCATGCTTATGAACGCCCCCAGGGCGACCAAAGGGCCAAACCGTCGAGAGAACCGCGGCATTACCGCCATCAATATCGCTCCAAGCGCCGTCAATGGCACCAGAACAACCACAACATGCACAACAAGAGGATGCAGCGGTAAACCACCAAAGGTTATGAGTTGCGACATAAATCAGCAGCCTACGAGACACTCGACCGCGAACGACTAGATTGCACACCGTGTATAAGACTTTGTCTGAAACTTTGGCAGCCGACCTGGCACTGGCACTCACTATGGCCGATCTCGCCGATGTCATCACAATGCAGCACTATCAATCCAGCACTTTACAAATAGAAAGTAAGCCGGATTTCACTCCAGTAACCGAAGCAGATCGCGCCGCTGAGCTTGCCCTTCGTGCAATCTTGGCGGAACAGCGCCCCCTTGATGACATTCTTGGAGAGGAATTCGGGGCGTCACCGGACTCAAGTTCGCGTCGCTGGATCATTGATCCCATTGATGGTACGAAAAACTACGTTCGAGGTGTTCCCGTGTGGTCAACACTTATCGCACTCACCATCGAAGGCGAACCTGTGCTGGGTGTGGTGAGCGCTCCAGCGCTTGCTCGGCGCTGGTGGGCGGCAACAGGAACTGGCGCTTGGACAACAGCACTTGGCGCATCCCCCAAGACAATATCTGTTAGCGCTGTTACCAAAATTGAAGATGCATCGTTTTCCTATTCGGACGCTGTTGGTTGGGCAGAACGTGGCGCCTTAGGCGGCTTAGAAAACCTCAATGCAACTACTTGGCGCCAACGTGCCTACGGTGACTTCTGGTCGCATATGTTGGTTGCAGAGGGCGCAATAGATATTTCAGCTGAACCTGAACTCGGTGCCTGGGACATGGCCGCACTCATTCCAATCATCACTGAAGCAGGCGGCAAAGCGACCGCTTTTGATGGCGGACCTGCATTGGCTGGCGGGTGCCTTGTTGCAACGAACGGTCATTTACACGGACCGGTCCTAGACCACCTAGCCCGCTGACATCCCCCAGCATCCCAAGGACGATGAATCCATCCCTACGAGGATCGGAGCATCATGCAACTGTCACAGGTACTTGCTCATAAAGGCACACACGTCATCACCATTCACCCAGACGCCACAGTGTTCGGACTAGCAAGTGTGCTATCCGAGAACCAAATTGGTGCAGTCATTGTTTCCGATGATCGAGAACGGGTACTTGGGCTTGCTACTGAACGCGATGTCGCGCACGCCCTTGCGCGCTCGCGAGATATTCACGAAGTGAAAGTCTCAATGATCATGAGTACTCCAGTCACGATGATGACTGAACATGATTCTGTGAATCATGCGATGGAAATCATGACAACCCAACGCATTAGACACCTGCCGATCATCGACGAAGATTTCCAGCTCTGTGGGATCGTGAGTATTGGTGATCTCGTAAAAGCACGCCTTGATCAACTCGAAAGTGAACGCGCCGCTTTGGTCAACTACATCACCAATCGCGATTAGCGTGCTTCAACCCTCAGATTCAGGCCACCAATGGGCCTCATCGTCACGCTTGGGTTTGCTTCAGGCACCGATTCACCATCGGGAAATGTCAGCGTGAATCGTGAAGCAATGCGCGCAACGAGGGCAACTGCTTCTGCATAGGCGAAGTCGCGCCCAATACACAAACGCAAACCATTCCCAAATGGAATAAATGCATGACGCGTCACTGATCCGTCGAGAAAACGTTGTGGCTCATAAGAATCTGGGTCAGTCCAGAAATCTGGATGACGGTGCACAATCCACGGACTCATAATTACCAACGCACCTGCTGGAATCTGCGCACCAGCTAGCTCGTCATCCTTGAGTGCCTTACGGGTAATCAACCATGCGGGTGGATACAAACGAAGCGCCTCATCCACGCAGGCACGAGTGAATGGAAGCTGAGCCAAAATGTCCAGCGTCAGAGGTTCATCTGTCACAACCGAACGCACTTCATTTTGCAACTGCTCTTGAACTTCTCGATGAGCCGCTAGCAAGGCCCAACACCACGTAAGCGCTGCAGCAACTGTTTCGTGACCAGCAACGATGAACGTGACGATTTCATCTCGGATCTCGGTATCGCTCAATGAGTTCCCTGATGAATCTTTCGCGGCGATCAGCAAATCCAGTACATCAGGATTCAGTGAAGCTCCCCCCTGCTTGCGAAGATCAATGAGTCGAGCAACGGCGGCATCCAAAATTGCGTTTGCTCGCTTTAATCTGCGATTCGCCGGAGTGGGTATCCATCGCGGAGGTGAAATCGGTACTCGAGCGCGCGCCACGACGACTTCAAGTGCCTCCAAGGTGGCATCCGTGAGTTCGGCGGCATCACCGGAAAGGTCTTGCGTAAACAGTGCGTGACCCACGGTTTCTAACGCCGCACGCAGCATTGCCCGCTCAACATCGACCGTTTCTGACGAAGACACTGATGCCCATTCATCCAGTAACCGAACAGCGCCCAGTTCAACCTGCCCCACCAAAGGTTCCAATTGGCGAGGATGAAAAGCCGGTTGCAACATGTTGCGGTGTTCACGCCAAGGCGGATCATCGGCAGTTAGTAGCCCGTTGCCAGTCACAAGTGCCAACGCCTTGTATTGAATTGTGGCTTTGCTGTAATCGCGGGCTCGGTCGACCAACACTTGCTTGACCGCATCGGGGTGACTGACGAAGTAGCTAGGCGGCGTTGGAATTGGGAATTGCACCACGTCGCCAAATCGTTTCCAGATCTCGTTGAGATAGGCCAATGGGTCGCGACGAATGGCACGGAAGGCTGGAAGCATTTGTGGACCAGACGGACCTGGTGCAGTAGCCGGAGTTCGAAAATACTTACGATCAGGGATGTCGAGTGAAGACACGCTAAACCTGAACGGAAGCCGCAATTGGTGAATACAGCGTGGTGCGCTCTTGAAGTTCACGTCCAATGGGATCTGTGATCTGTGCAAATTCTTCGACGGTGATCCCTTGACCATGCGTTGCACCTGCGGCGCGAGAAATATTTTCGTCCATAAGCGTGCCGCCGAGGTCATTCACACCAGCGCGCAACAACTGCTGAGCGCCACTGACTCCGAGTTTCACCCATGATGCCTGAATATTGTTGATGGACCCGTGATACGCGATGCGTCCAACAGCATGCATCAACACGGTTTCGCGCCAAGTTGGGCCTCGACGTGCACCTTTTTTCAAATAGATCGGCGCAGCCATATGAACAAAAGGCAGTGGGACAAATTCAGTGAAACCACCCGTACGTGCTTGCACTTCGCGAGTGCGCAACAGGTGCCGGGCCCAGTGCACTGGTCGTTCAATAGTCCCAAACATGATGGTGACGTTTGATTTCAAACCCACTTCATGAGCAGTTTCATGCACTTCAAGCCACTGCTCAGTATTTACCTTGTCGGCGCAGATCACGTTTCGAATTTCGTCATCAAGAATTTCAGCGGCAGTACCGGGCAACGAACGAAGGCCGGCATCGCGAAGTAGCGTAAGAAATTCACGCAGTGGAAGACCGAGACGATTGGCTCCCTCCCACACCTCTAGCGCAGAAAAGGCGTGGATATGCAGGCTAGGAGCAGCTGCCTTTACCTCAGCAAGAATGTCGAGATAGGACTGCCCGTTAAAGTCAGGGTGAATGCCACCTTGCAAACACACTTCAGTCGCACCAAGCTCTACAGCTTCAACTGCACGCACAGCAACATCGCTGCCCGTTAACAAATACGGCTCGCCACGAAGATTCAGCGTCGCGGGGCCTTTAGAAAAAGCACAGAACTTACATTTGAAGGTACATACGTTCGTGTAGTTAATATTTCGATTGCGCACAAACGTGACGACATCGCCATTGACCTGCTGTCGCAATTCATCGGCTAACGAAGCAACAGCCAGAACCCCTTTGCCACGTGCACCAAATAGGGTGACGAGCTCTTCTTCGCCCAACTCTTGCCCGGCACGAACTCCCGCGAGTACTTCACCAACCTCGCCACCAACACTCACGCTCTCACCATGAGCAATGAGCATCTCGGGGATTTGATCTGAACCTGAATACCAAGCCGTTGACCGACGTCCGATTTGAATAACTTCGGGACCCGTGCCAACGTTTTTTGCTGCTTCATATCGTTCGGGGAACATCGCACCACGATCATCACGCGCCAAACCTTCAGCATCGCTTCGATCCATCACTGCAAAGTGCAGGCGTTGGTCAATCCACTCATCAGCATTCAATACATACGAAGGATGAACGGTAAGGCGAGGCACGAGCGACTGACCACTTGCTTCTACGACAGCACGCAGGTCTTCAATATGCGGCCAAGGTCGCTCTGGATTTACGTGATCCGCAGTGATCGGAGAAATTCCACCGAAATCATCGATGCCCGCACCCAAGAGGCGAGCTGCATCGTCAACCAAATTTGGTGGCGCTTGCACATGCACATCAGGAGGCAAAATCATGCATGCCAACTTGATGGCATCAAGGTGATCTTCTTCGCTACACGCCGGCGCTAATCGCATCACTGTGTCAGGCTTTGGCATGAAGTTTTGAACAATGACTTCTTGCACATGGCCATGTCGTGCATGGGATGCAGCTATCGCTTCCAATGCAGCAATGCGATCTTCGCGAGATTCGCCGATACCAACCAAGATGCCGGTGGTGAATGGAATCTTTAATTCACCTGCTGCTTCAAGCGTTGCTAAGCGCCGCTCAGGTGCCTTATCAGGAGCACCTCGGTGCGCAGGCAAGTCATCACGCAAGGTTTCGATCATCATTCCTTGGCTTGGCGCCACAGCTCGGAGCTTGAACAGCTCCTCCTTGGAAATCGCACCAGCGTTGGCATGCGGAAGTAGTCCCGTTTCATCCAAGACTGCCTGACACGCTGCTACGAGGTAGTCAATGGTTGACGCGTACCCATGATCATCAAGCCATTGACGAGCAACGGGATAGCGATCTTCTGGGGCTTCGCCCAAAGTGAACAGGGCTTCGTGGCAGCCGACCTCGGCACCGGCTCGGGCAATTGCCACAACTTCGTCAAGGGTGAGGAATGGGGCCACATGCGCGGGTGATTGGGCGAAGGTGCAGTACCCACAGCGATCTCGACACAGGGTCGTGAGGGGAATAAACACCTTTGGGGAATAGGTCACCCGAGAGCGATCAATCTCGCTTCCCACCATGACCTCCACTGACTGTGGCACCTGAATTGATCACAATACCGGTCAGGCTCAAGGTCTAACGATGCAGCGGTGCCTCAGAGTGATCAAAGCCTTCTGGCTCAATTTGCAGCGTCGAATGGGCAATATTGAAGTGCCCGAGCAAACACTCTTGAAGTTCCTTTAGCACAGCACCGGTGTCACAGCGCGGCTCATCGGAGCGAACCACAACATGGGCGCTCATGACCTCAACACCAGATGTGATCGTCCATGCATGCATGTCATGAACATCAACCACGTCGACTTGGGAGAGCAGGTGTTCGCGAACTTCATCAAGGTTGATGGAATTTGGTGTGGTTTCCAAAAGAATTGATAAGGCTTCTCGTAGAAGCAGCCAGGCTCTAGGCAGGATCATGACGACGACCACGACTGAGACGAGCGGGTCAAGACGGTCCCAGCCGGTCAACCACATTCCTATTGCCGCGATGATCACCGCCACCGAACCCAACAGATCACCAAGCATTTCAAGGTAGGCACCCTTGAGGTTCAGGCTTTGTTGAGCACCTGCACTCAGCAACCGCATACCGATCACATTTGCAATGAGTCCCACAATTGCGAAGACCAGCATGAGCGGACTATCAACAACTGATGGATCCTGCCAGCGATGCCAGGCTTCGTAGCCAATAAACCCTGCGATGAGAAACAGCAACACCGCATTTGCCGCAGCAGCGAGAATTTCTATTCGCTGCAACCCAAAGGTGCGGTGGTTCGTTGCCGGGCGGGCAGCAAGGGTGAGTGCAAGAAGTGAAATCAACAAACCGGTGACGTCGGTCAATATGTGTCCAGCATCAGCTAACAGTGCAAGTGATCCAGAAAGCCATGCACCGAGCACTGAAACGATGAGTACGACGATAGAAATGCCAAGCGCCATTTTGAGTCGGCCGCGCAACTGCAGCGAAGTTAGCTGACCACCACCACTGTGATCATGCTGAAGCCCACCCATGACGCAAGTATCTCGTAGAAAGCACAAGGGCCGTGTGTGGATCACCACACACGGCCATCAATGAGTGGGGATGGGGCCCTCGAGGGGTTGGTGGGCCCGCCGCTACTCACCGATCTTGCGTAGATCGATGCCGGTCGCTGCATCGAGTGCCTTAACGGCACAGCTCAAGATAAGCACGAATCCACTGCAAGAAAAGCCTTTGATCTGACATTGACCGATCACAGTGTTCAGCTATGCAGTTGCCCAGCCATTGTCATCAAGGAGCAGTGAACCATTCACATTTGATGCTTCTTCGCTCGCCAACCATGAAATTGCCGTGGCAATTTGATCTGGCTCAGCCGGCGGTTGCATTGTTGCCATCGACAACATTGCCCGCTCCATTGCCCAAGGAGCATGCGGTGTAGATGAAGTACCAATATTGGTATTCACTGCACCCGGTAACACGCCATTTGAACGAATGCCTTTAGCCCCGTAGAAGTACGCGACGCTTTTTACAAGCCCCGCAACAGCATGTTTACTCGCTGTGTAAGCAACGCCAGCAGCACCTGCACCAACGGCGGCTTTAGAAACGACGGTAACTATTGAACCTTTGCCCGCACTTTCCATCACAGGAATGACTGCGCGAGTCAATCGCATCACGCCTTTGAGATTCACATCAAAAACTTCATCCCAAGTCGCGTCATCGACTTCACCCAGAGGAAGGAAATGATCCATGATTCCTGCAACATTGGCCAAGATGTCAATACGGTCTCCAACGGCACCAACGAGTGCATCAATATCTGACTGCTGAGTAACATCGCATGTCACAGCGGTGCACACTCCGCCTGCTGCAGTAATTTCACTTGCAGTTAACGTCAATGCTTCGACATTAATATCTGCAGCAAACACCTGTGCGCCCTCAGCCGCTAAACGAATCGCAGTTGCCTTACCGATGCCGCTTGCGGCGCCCGTGACGATTGCGATCTTTCCTGCATGCCGAGTGGTGTCCATGACGATCTCCTTCATTGAAGTCTCAATGTGAGTATGCGCCTTTTAACAACAAAAAAACAGCGGCTCAAGGTCCTGACCTGAAATTAGCTCGGTGGTTGCCACAGCGGCCGGGCGGCAAGTTTGCCCTTGATTACTGCACGTCGAAGAATTTCTGCGAAGTCTTCCAACTCGGCAGCTCGCCTCGTTGAAGAGCGATAGACCAACCCAATAGTGCGACCAGGAGCGGGAGCCTTGAAGTGCGCAATCCCTAAGGCTGCACCTCTGGCCTCAACGGTAACGGCGGTGGCTGGTAGCAAGGTGGCACCCAATCCTGCGGAAACCAACTGCACGATAGTTGCTAACGACGACGCACGTGCCGGATCACTGCCCGCTTCATTGGCTCCCGCTTGTCGGCAAACATCCAATGCTTGATCGCGCAAACAGTGTCCTTCATCAAGGAGTAGTAGGTGCAGATCTTGCAACGTCGTTGGGTCAACATCCACTCGACCGGCGAGCGCACTTTTTGCCGGGAGAGCCAACACGAAATCCTCGACATACATTGGGATCTCTAAGAGCCCCGCATCACTCGTAGGTAACGCCAAGATCGCAACATCGATATCACCGCGCTTCAGCGCATCAATCAGTCGCCAGGTTTGGTCCTCGTGAACTGAGAGTTCAAGATCAGGTGCTTCACGCTTTATCGTGCGCAATACCGAGGGCAATAGATATGGGGCGATCGTCGGGATCACGCCAAGGCGCATAGACCCAGTGAGCCACCGCGCTGGTTCAGCAGCGTCAACGACTGCATCCACAGCCGCTACTGCTTGCTGAGCCAAAGGCAACAGCTTTAACCCGGCAGCCGTGACAAGCACCTGGCGTGGATTGCGTTCAACGAGTTGCACATCAAGATTGGCTTCAAGGGTAGAAAGCGCCTGACTCAGAGTCGGCTGGGAAACCCCAATCATTGCGGCGGCATCGCCAAAGTGTTGGGTCGCAGCAATCGCAACAAAGGCACGCAACTGCACCACGGTAACTGAGGCCATAGTTAAATCCTATGACTCATCGCATTCATCAATGATTCTTCAATGCGAAAAAGTTCTCGAAAATCTTTCGATACCCCTCCGCCCCACACAAATGTCCACTAAGTTCCGTTTTATCGCGGTCAATACGACCACAGGAAGCAGGAACGATGGAAGACGAAGGTGCCCCAGGTTGGCAACGCAATAACTACGCAGCAATGCTCGCGGTGTTTTTGCTGTGCATCACCTTCTCCTTCACGATTCCCTTCCTTCCCCTTTACATTCAACAAATAGACCCAACCGTGAGTGGGCCGGATGCAGCCATGTGGGCAGGTATCGCAACGGGACTTGGTGGCGTGGGCTCGTTCATCTCTGGGCCGATCTGGGGAATCCTGGGAGACAAGTACGGGCGTAAGCCCATGCTCATCCGCGCGTGTGTCGGCGGTGCTGTCGGGTTAGTTCTCTTTGGCTTTGCCACGAGCATCTGGCAAATCGTTGCTATACGAGGGTTCATTGGCATCATGGCCGGAGCCCCTGCCGCAGCTATGGCCCTGATTGCTGCCGGTACACCAGCAGCAAAACTCCCCAAAGCCTTGGGTCAATTTCAAGGCGCAACCTTGGGGGGCATAGCTATCGGACCAGTGATCGCCGCAGGCTTTATTGCTGCTTGGGGCTATGAAACTACATTCTTTGTTGCAGGTGCATTGATGTTCTCTGGGGCTGCAGTCACAGTGTTCATGATCAAAGAACCAAAACGCGCTTTGGCACCCAAGGGCTCAGTCAAAAAACAAAGCATGCGCACTGTTCTGCGATCTCCACTTGTTTGGGGTGCTTTGATTTTGGTGCTCCTCCTGAGCTTTGCCGCACCAATGGTTCAACCAATTCTTCCGCCGTATGTCGTAGAGCTATTACCGGACAAGTCCAACGCAACCGCAATTATTGGGTGGCTCTTCTTTGGCATCTCTGCGGCAGGAGCCATTGCATCGGTGTTCGCAGGTCGAGTGATTGGTCGCATCGGCCTTCAACGAGTGCTGCTTATTTCGGCAATTGGCGTTGCAGTCTTTTTGATCCCAATGGGCTTTGTGAATTCGGTGATTGCACTGTCAGTCTTAGCCATCGTCATGTCACTCTTTGGCGGCTTTCTCACCACTAGTGCGGTCACGTTACTTCCAACTGTTGTTACAGCTGCGGCACTCAGTTCAATGTTTGGGCTTTACCAAAGCGTGCAGGCACTATCCGCTCAACTGGGTCCGGCCGTGGGCGGAATCATTGCGGCAAACATAAGTTACGAAGCAGCGTTTTTCATCGCAGCCGCTACCTTGATCTTCCTCGGACTCCCGATGTTTTATATCTTTAAACGTATTGCGGCAGTTCATAAAGTTATTGAAGAACCGCATCCTCATCAAATTGAAAAATCAGTGGATTCCCAAACACCATCAACTGGTCGATAAATACCTTCGGGTGACGCCTTGCCAGTCACTTCAGTTTCCAGTGCTTCAACGCGGGCCAGCAATGCCTGCACTGCACTACCCACAGGGTCAGGTGCATTGCGATCCTGTGCGTCATGCTTGGGCTGCGCAGTGTGAACACCAGCGCGAGCAACTACTTGACCTGGAACGCCGACGATGACTGAATCAGGGTCGACTGAGCGAACCAACACTGCGTTTGCACCAATACGCGAATCTGCACCGACATTGATGTCGCCTAACACTTTTGCACCTGCGCCAATGGTGACGCGATCACCCACAGTGGGGTGACGCTTTCCGTGACTCAAACTTGTTCCGCCAAGAGTCACACCGTGGTAAATCGTGACATCTGCACCTACGACTGAAGTTTCACCGATAACTACCCCTGCACCATGATCAATGAAGACGCGTGGGCCAATCGTGGCTGCTGGGTGAATCTCAACGCCTGTGACGGCTCGGGCAACTTGAGAAACAGCGCGAGCGGGAAAGTACGAGCCTTGCTTCCACAAGGAATTACTCAATCGATGCGCCCAAATAGCGTGCAAACCCGGATACAACAATGCCACTTCGATGGCAGAACGAGCTGCCGGATCGCGCTCTAGTACGGATTCGACGTCTTCCTTAGCCTGAGCTAAGAACGACACCAGTCCTTGGGGAAGGAAAGACATGACACCAGTGTGTCAGTTAGTCGCCTAGACCAGCAAAAAGGGCGGTCGAAAGATAGCGCTCGCCGAAGGAAGGCACGATGACCACGATCAATTTGCCTGCATTTTCTGGGCGCTGTGCAACCTGGGCTGCTGCCCACAGGGCCGCACCTGAGGAAATGCCTACCAGGAGACCTTCTTCAGTGGCTGCGCGACGAGCTGTCTTGAGCGCATCTTCGGCTTCAACCTTGACGACTTCGTCAAAAACCTGAGTGTCGAGCACTGTTGGCACGAACCCTGCACCAATGCCCTGAAGCGGATGTGGTCCTTTAGCTCCACCTGAAAGCACTGGTGATGCTGCTGGCTCAACCGCAATGATCTGAACCTTTGGATTACGTTCCTTAAGAACCTGACCAACGCCGGTAATGGTGCCGCCAGTTCCTACGCCAGCAATCACGATGTCGACTTTGCCGTCAGTGTCATTCCAGATTTCTTCCGCAGTTGTTGCGCGGTGAATTGCTGGGTTAGCTGCGTTTTCAAACTGCTGTGGCATGAAGTACTTAGGGTCTGAATCCGCAAGTTCCTTTGCCTTGGCGATCGCTCCACCCATACCTTCTGGCCCAGGGGTCAGAATGAGTTCTGCTCCATAGCCACGAAGCAACATCCGGCGCTCAATGCTCATGGTCTCTGGCATCGTTAACACAACCTTGATGCCGCGTGCTGCGCACACCATCGCTAGAGCGATGCCAGTGTTTCCACTTGTTGGCTCTACAACGATGGTGTCAGGACCGATGAGTCCTGCTGACTGTGCAGCATCGATCATCGCCACGCCAATGCGATCCTTCACGGAGTTACCCGGATTGAAGAACTCAAGCTTGGCAGCGACCGTGGCATTGGCGCCATCGGTGATATTGCGAATCTTGACTAACGGGGTGTTGCCGATCAACTCAGTGATGTCATTTGCAATGCGCATGAGCAAATCATGCCCTGTCCCCCACATTTCGCGCAGCACTCCTGCGGAAAATGCGGATGATTCGCAACTGGAGGCAATAATCGGACCTATGCCTGCTCCTAAAGACTGGAATTTACCCACCACCACGCGTAAGGCATCGGTCGCAGAGCGGTCAGCTGCAGGAAAGGCAGCTCGCAAGGAACACCCACGAAGCGCGCTTGGCCAGTGGTCACCAAATGGCGACCGTCCCGATGTCGTGAAAATGGTGCTCGACCAAGAAGTCAACCGAGTGCCAGAGCTGCTGCCCATTCGTCACGCCCGGATGGCTGCTAGCCCTTTCGCCTTTTATCGCGGCGGAGCATCAATCATGGCCTACGACCTTGGCACCTACTCCAACTCTGGAATCGTGAGCCAGCTTTGTGGTGATGCCCACCTATCTAACTTTGGTGTTTTCGGTAGCCCCGACCGATCAATGATTTTCGATGTCAACGACTTTGACGAAACCCATCCAGGCGCCTTCGAGTGGGATGTGGCGCGCATGGTCGCTTCATTCTTGATCGCCGCACAGGAAAATAAATTCACGCAGGCAGAAAGCCAAGCCATCGCCAGCACTGCAGCGAAAACTTATCGCGAATCGATGATGACATACGCGACCATGAATGATCTGGATCAGTGGTACTCCAGAGTTGATGCTCAGTATTTGATGGATCTCGCGGAAACTGAAGGCAGCACAAAAGCCGTGAAGAATATGGGTCGCACACTCGATAAAGCGCGCAGCCGCGATCGATGGTCCGCAATTAGCAAATTGACCGAGATTGTTGATGGCAAGCGACAGTTCCTCAATCAACCCCCACTGCTTGCTCGGCTTCCCATGACTGGCGCTGTCTGGCTTATGGTTGAAAGCCAATTTCAGCAGTACCGCACATCAATGCTCGATGATCGACGCGAACTACTACGTCGCTACCACATCATTGACTTCGCTCACAAGGTTGTCGGAGTCGGTAGCGTTGGCCTTCGAGCATTTGTTGTACTCCTTCAAGGTCGTGATGATGATGATCTACTCGTGCTTCAGGTCAAAGAAGCTGTGCAGAGCGCGCTATCTCGATACACGGGTGGACCACTCTTTACCGACGAAGGTCATCGCGTAGTAGCTGGTCAGCGAATGATGCAAGCAGCAAGCGACGTCTTCCTTGGTTACATCACTGGCATTGGGGGGCGACACTTCTATCTACGTCAACTTCGTGACATGAAATGGTCACCGATCATCAGCAACCTGACGCCTAAGGCCATGAACGGGTATGCGCAGTTGTGTGGGAAGTCCCTTGCTCGAGGCCACGCACGCAGCGGCGACTCCGTCAAGATTGCCGGCTACATCGGAACCAGCGACACATTCGATACCTCATTGGTTGATTTCAGCCAGCGATACGCAGAACAGGTGCATAAGGATTTTGCTGAGTTCACTCAAGCCATTACCGAAGGAAAAATCTCGACCACGATGAGCGAGACATCTGCGGTTGATTCCAGTTTGAATACCGAAACGCAGGCTGCAGGAGAAGCGTATGAGTTACATGAAGCCTCGAAACCAAAGGGTTGATTGCGTTTACCACCGCATCACGTCAGTGCCCTAAGGCCGTAGAGTCCACTACATGGACACCGGCGAGCAGATTGAACAAGATGCAGGTGAGCGCCGTTGGCCGATGACCGTTGCCGTCTTAGCTACCGGAGCACTCTTCTTCGTCATTCCAGAGGAATTCCGCTTAAACAACGTGTGGCATTACACCTATCTCGCATTCCTCATCGTTTTGCTCTTGATTTTGATCATTGGCGATCCCGGACGTATCGATCGGGAGTCACGCGGCCTGCGAATCGTCACCGGCATCATGCTTGGACTCATCACGTTCGTCACCCTCGTTTCCGCCGTACGCTTAGTGCTCGGTATTTTGACCAACGCTCAATTTGATACGCCAGGCACACTGTTACTCATTGGCGGAATTATCTGGGTAACGAACGTACTTGCATTCGCACTTTGGTACTGGCACTTGGACTCAGGTGGCCCCGCAGCACGCGCATTACGAATGATTCATACCCAACCAGCTTTTCGCTTCCCTGAGCAAGGACTGCCAGAAATTGTTGGTGAACACTGGTACCCGAAATTTGTTGATTACCTCGCCTTGTCTTTTAACACTGCTACAGCGTTCAGCCCCACTGATATTGCCGCGATTCGTCACTGGCCCAAACTTTCCATGATCACCGAGGCAGCGATTTCTCTTTCACTGATTGGGTTGGTGCTCGCCCGAGCAGTGAATGTTCTCTAGGTCGTTGAGCTTGCCACCGCATGTTTAGGCTGCTCATCGTTTCCAAGTTGATGGTCAATGAGTAAACGAATCAAGAACCCAATCGCCGCACCCATAATCGCAAACGGCGCAACAGCGGGACCCGCGCCAACGATCAAAAGCATTCCAAGAAGTGCGGAAGTCGCAGGGAGCTTGAGCATTGCCGCTGCCGAAGCGGCAATACCCGCAGCTGCCATTGCACTTACGGAATCGTTAGGGAAAATCAGTACAAATAGCACTGCAACTGCGACGCCTAGGAATGTTGCGGGGAAGATCGGGCCGCCACGGAAACCACTACCAAGCGCAACCGAATAGGCGATTCCCTTCCCAATCAAGATGCACAGAACCGCAGCAATTGAAGTTTCATGAATGAGGGTCGCCATGCCTGAATTACCACTGAAGAGAATTTGATCCATCGGCAATGAGAATCCGTTCATCGCAACGAAGAGAACGCCTGCTGTGACGATCGCAGCGACGAAAAGCCCGACCGTTGCGCGTTGGGAACTCAACCGTTCAAATGCCAAACCACCTAGTCGCGCCAGCACTGCGACAACTCCCGCCACGAGCGCAACGAGTAAACCAATAAACAGATCACCAAACGCAATTTCGGTATACGCGGGAAGCCCAGGAACACTCAATGAATGAACCCCGAATCCCGGGATACCCCAAATACCAATTTGGACGATGTAAGACCCAGCTAAAGCAACAAGCACTGGAGTAATCAGCAGTGCGGGCAACATGCCCAACGCCGCGAATTCCAAAATCATGAAGGCAGTGATGAACGGGCTGCCAAACACCGCACTGATTGCCGCCACGCCGCCGAGCATCATGATGGCCTGACGAGTTTTCGGATCCGCCTTGCGTGCCACGATCGCCCCAATGGAAGTACCTAACACAATCAGCGGGGCCTCCGGCCCAAGTGCGATACCAAAGATCAATGTTGCGAGCGCCGCCAGGAGAACTCCAGGAACAATGCGCAATGGATCATCAAAATGAAAACCTGTCAGTGGACCTTTACCTGTTGCCCCAGGTAGCTTGCGAATCAGCGTTACCAAGAGCGCCGAAAGCAACAGGAGTAGCGCTGCCCACCACCATGGAGTGGTTTCCAGACCAAGGGCTTGGGGAATATGCGCGAATACGAGATCGGTTCCATGGTCGATAATCCACAACAACAACGATGCGCCAATCGCGCCGAGCACTCCTATGGCAAGGGAAATTACAAGAAGGCGTGCAAGTTGTTTGCCAGTGAGCTGCTCAGCCATGGTCACCATTTCATGAGGAGATGAATATGAGGGCGACCCTACTCATTTACAGGAGAGTCACTACCTCGTGATGCTCGAGTCGAGGGTTGCGAGGGAAGGTTCCCTCAGGTGTCGCGTACCCGAGATTGACCACCATGAAGGATTTCAATGGCGTACCCGGGAAGAATTCAGCATCCACACCGGCAAGGTTGAAACCGCCCATAGGCCCAACATCAAGACCCACCGCGCGAGCAGCAAGAATGAAATAGCCAGCTTGAATATTGGCATTTGCCAAGGCCGCTGCGATGCGTATTGCATCGTCGGCAAATCGATCCTTGGCCGATGGATTCTGCGGAAGCACTCGTGGCAAGTTCTCGTGGAAATCTGTATCAGCAGCAAGAATGGCAACAACGGGTGCGGACTGCGACTTAGGCCGATTGGGTTCTGCAAGCAATGGAAGTAAGCGCGCTTTGGCTTCCTCAGAGCGAATGAAGGTGATCCGCAATGGCTGTGTGTTCATTGCAGTTGGTGCGTATTTCACTAGATCATAGATTTCTGCGAGCTGATCATCCAAGACAGGAGTGTCGTGAAAGGCGTATCCAGTTTGCGCCTCACGAAAGAGCGCATTTGTTGAGGCCGGACCAATTGCGCGTGAATGGGCTGTGAAGGTATCGCTCATGGCGGTCTCCTAAATTCCTGGGCTTCGTGGGCTTCATTGACGTGAGTAACGATCGAATGCCATAATAGTTGAACGTTCAACTTTAGGCAAAGGTGGGTCCCATGAGCAACCAACGAGCCGGCGCAGCATTTGATGCGTTCCTGCCTGATGCCCTGAAGCAATCACAGACCCATCGCACATGGACCGGCGCCGATGGCCCAATGCCTGCGCTGTTCATCAGCCACGGCGCTCCTCCACTCTTTGATGACGGCGCTTGGATGAAATCGCTGCTCAAGTGGACAACCTCTCTTCCTAAACCAACCGCAATCGTGATGATCAGCGCTCACTGGGAGTCAGCTCCCATTGCGATTTCATCGTCGAGTGCGTCAACCCCGTTGGTCTATGACTTTGGTGGCTTTGATCCGCGCTACTTCAACATGAAGTACGAAACCCCAGATGCATCCACGATCGCCAAGCTCGTCAACGATGTGTTGCCAGATAACGCACCGATTCATGAGCACAAGAACCGTGGACTTGATCACGGCGCCTGGGTGCCACTGAAAGCCATGTACCCATTAGGTGATGTGCCCGTGATCCAACTGAGTTTGCCAACCGCACGCCCTGATCGCCTTCGTGAACTCGGGAATCGACTACGCCCACTTCGCGAACAAGGCGTGCTGATTGTTGGATCAGGTTTTTGGACCCATGGATTGCCGTATCTCACCGGCGACATGATTCATCTTGGCAAGGTTCCTTCCTGGTCATCAGATTTTGATGCATGGGCATGGGACGCAACTCAACGCTTAGATTTCGACACCCTTGCCGACTACAAAGATGCGCCAGGCATGCCGTATGCGCATCCCAGCGCTGAACACTTCACCCCACTGTTCGTTGTGATGGGCGCTGCTAGTGAGAACGCCTTGCCCAAACTCACAATTGAGGGTTATATGTGGGGACTATCAAAGAAGTCCTTCCAAATCGCCTAAAGGAAAACCATGCATCCGATCGTTCACCAGAACGTCGCACTTCATCGCTTTGAAATTCATCTCGATGGCGAATTGATCGGTGTCTGTGACTACACCCAACACAACAATCGACTTTCATTCACTCATACTGAAATTGAACCTGCCCACGGCGGAAAGGGTTACGCCAAACTCTTGGTTGAAACAGCTCTGGATGATGCTGCGACTCAACATCTCGAAGTGGCGCCCTACTGCAGTTACATCCAAAAGGTGATTGCGGATCAACCGGAGAAATACCTTGGGCTCGTACCTCAAGAAGTACGAGCCCAATTCGGTTTGCCAGGAAGTTCTACGAAGTAACGATCACTCCACCAGCCGCTTGTAGATCGGCAATGCCGCCCTGCAAGTTCGTGATGTTAGTGAACCCACTACTTGCCATCTGGTCAGATGCGAGTGCGGAACGGCGACCACTGTGGCAATACACGGCATATGCTCCCCTCTTGCTTAACGCATCAATGGCAGCAGTAAAGGTGGGTGCCTCCACATCGATATTCACAGCACCTTGCAAGTGACCTGATGAGTATTCACTCGGGGTGCGCACATCGATCACTGTTGTCCCAGGCTGGGATGCAGTCTGCAAGAAGACTTGAGGATCTACTGTTGTTATGGCACTCGATGACGAACTGCACGCGGTCACCACGAAAAGCCCAGCCACAAGCATTCCTATGAATGCTACGAAGCCTAGAGATCGTCGGTTCTTGACTGCATTACTCATGCGCATGCTCCTGTTCCATTTGCGATCGCACTTGGTTCATATCAAGCGCTTTTACTGCCTGCACTAACTCTTCAAAAGCCGTACCGGGAAGAGCACCAGCTTCCCGGTACACCAAGATTCCGTCACGAAATGCCATAAGGGTAGGAATTGAAGTGATCTGAGCGGCAGCAGCAATCCCCTGCTCGGCTTCGGTATCAATCTTGCCAAACACCACATCCGAGTGGATCTCTGAAGCTGCTTCGTATACCGGCGCAAAACTGCGGCATGGTCCGCACCACGATGCCCAAAAATCCACAAACAGGATTCCGTCTTTTACAACTGCATCTTCAAATGACGTTGCAGTGAGATTCGTTGTTGCCATGCTGTTCCTTTACTGGTGTGAAGTGTTATGACTACTTATTGGTTCGAAGGCCAAAGATTCGATACAGCGGACAAAAGCCAACAACTGCCGTAACCACCATGACCGCGGCTACGACGAAAAGAATGATGCCGACAACTGTTGATCCACCAACCACCAACGCAATGGCGATCGCCACAGCAGCAATAACCAATCGAATGACGCGATCTACTGAACTTTCATTCTTCAACATGATGTTCTCCCTTTGAAATTTTCTTAGCGGGCGAAGGCCGCAAGGTGACTCTTTGAGCCACTCAGCAAACGCTGCAACACAGATGTGACGTCAGCAGGTGGATTGTCTTTAAGCATCACATTGATATCCGTGATGTCCTTTTTCTCAATGGCTACACCTGCGGCTAGCGCCGCCGTGGTCGAGGTTTTCCCACTCGCTATGAGTTTCTTGTAGAGCGCACTAAGAGACGCGTCTTTAAACGATCCAACTGGTAAACCAACGGTTGGGTCGGCTATGCCATAGGTCTTCAAGATTCCTTGCATGAGCGTCATGTGTGTGCGCTCAGAAGAGGAAATATTGCTGAACTGACGAACTCCTGTGGCTGCATACAACGTCGTGTACACGTCACGAGCTAACTTCTCCTCTTGCACGAGGTAGACCAATTGGGCTTTCAACTCCGGTGAAACTGACACAGCTTGCGCCTGCGCGGACGGGGTCAGTACTGCGACGCCGATGAGTGCGGCTGCGACAAATGATGAAACCTTCATGGCGAACCTCCATAGTCGGCCACGTCGTGACCTAAATTTAGTATACCCCATGGGGGTATACTTTGCCATAGGTATCTTCGGGTTTATTTGGGTGCGCGACCGATGTAATCAATGAGCGCCGACATGCCCTCATGCCCTTCGCCTTCATCTACCTCTTCGTCGTAGTCACGAAGTTCGATGGTTTCAAGACGTGCAAAAGCGCTACTCAACAACGCTTGGTCATATAGCTGATCAAGTACCGGTGGGCCACCCGTACCAAAACCAAGTTGACGATGGTGATAGCCCTCAAGCAACAACACTCCACCGGGCTTCAATGCCGCAATCATGTTAGCGAACATCATTGAACGCTCATCAGGCTTGGCGAATTGAATGAAAATCCCAACAACGGCATCGAAAGCCCCCACAGGCCAGATCCAAGTGTCGGCGTCTGCGCATTCATGGAAGATCGATCCAGGAACAAGTTCTGCCGCGGAATAGACAACAGGCACTCCGCGCTCTTTAGCCAAGGCCATGGATTTGGCTACAGCCACTTTTGAACCGTCAGTTGCGTGGACTGCAAAGCCCTGCTGCGCCAACCAGACTCCGTTGCGGCCTTCTCCGTCAGCAACCGCAAGCACGCGAGCGCCTACTGAAATATGCGCGGCGGAATTCACGAGGAAAACATTGGGGGCGGTGCCAAAGATGTAGGCATCTTGCGCAAAGCGGGTATCCCACGCTTGTAAATCAGGAGTAGCCATGGATTCCGCCTTATTCATGTGAGTGTTTTGTGTGGAGTGTAGGTTGATCTTATACCCCCATAGGGTATATTGCACTTATCTTCACTACGAGAAACCGAGGAATTCCATGTGTCGTCAGGCAACCTGTAAGAACTGTGGCAAAACCACGTGGGCCGGCTGTGGCCAACACGTTGATCAAGTCATGAAGGGTGTACCTAAGGACCAACGCTGCAAGTGCACCGCAGCGGAGAAAGCCGCAGCAAAAAAGCAGGGCGGTTTCTTCTCCAAGTTCTTTGGCTAAGAAGCACTAGCCTTGCGCGATGTCCAGTGAGATGAAGTCCACTCCACTCATCGCAATAGTTACGTGCGCGGCCTTCGCTGATCTTGACCCCGATGATCAACTGCTTCTTCCCTCACTCGCAGCACGAGCCATAAATGTTGAGATCACAGTGTGGGATGACCCTTCAGTGCAGTGGGATCGATTCGATCTCGTATTGATTCGATCCACGTGGGATTACAGCGCGCGCCGCAATGAGTTCATGGAATGGCTCAAGCGCGTCAATGTCGTCAGCACTCTTGTTAATCCAGTTGACGTCGTTACCTGGAGTTCAGACAAGCATTACTTAAATGACTTGGCCAAAGCTGGCATACCAACTGTCCCCACGCAGTTTTTCGAAATTGGCGATGAACTTGTGCTTCCCGAGGATGAATTCGTTATCAAACCGTCGATTTCTGCCGGTTCACGCGACACCTATCGCCTCAGTGCCGATAAACGTCAAGAAGCTCTGACAGCGATGGACGCCATTTTTGCCAGCGGACGTAGCGTCATGGTTCAGCCATATTTCAAGAGTGTTGATACCGCTGCTGAGACTGCGCTTATCTTTATCGGCGGTGAGTTCTCACACGCCATTCGCAAAGGTCCACTTTTGAAGTTAGACAACGCAGCTCAGGAATTCCATGGCGGGTTGTTCATCAAGGAAGAAATAATTGCGCGCACAGCCACACCAATGCAACTCGATGTCGCACAAAAGGCGCTGGCAGTTGCTCCGCAAGGTTGGCTTTACGCCCGCGTTGACCTCATTAATGACGATCATGGCAATCCTGTAGTGCTCGAACTTGAGATGGTTGAGCCATCACTATTTTTTGAAGTTGATTCGAACCCAGAGACGGGTGCACCAGCACGATTAGCTCGCGCCATCAGTCACACAATCAAATAACCGACAAAACAAAATAATCGTGGGCCCTCCCCCTCACCGAAGTGATGGAGAAAGGCCCACGAAGTTGTGAAGTGTTGTGCTTAGAGAATATGCAGCATTTCCTGGTATGTAGGAAGCACCCACAGATCATCGGCAACAACCGTTTCAAGTTTGTCACCAGCGGCACGAACTGCACCCATGGCTGGAATGATGCTGTTCAGTGCGTACTTGGCTTCATCAGTCAACTCGTGGCCAGCGTCAGCAGCAAGCACACCTTCAAGGGCAGTCAGTGCTTCAGTGAGTTCATTCACGATTGCCGTGACAGTCTTCAACGTGGTTGCGTTGCCTTCAACACCAGCGGCCTTGAGTGCAGCAATGTTGCCAGCAAGTTCAGTCTGGTAACGAATTGCTGAAGGCAACACCATCGTGGTGCCCATTTCAAGGGTGAGCTTTGCTTCCACCGCGATGCTGTTGACGTACTGCTCAAGAGCAACTTCGTAGCGGCTGTGCATTTCGCGTGCACTGAAGACTCCGTACTTCTCCATCAGTTCGATGGACGCTGGCTCAATGAGCTGAGGAAGCGCATCAACAGTGGTACGAAGGTTCAACAAACCGCGCTTAGCTGCTTCAACCTGCCACTCTTCTGAGTAACCGTTGCCGTTGAACACAACTGCGCCGTGCTCCTTCATGATCTTTGCGAGCACATCTTGCACAGCAGCGTTGAACTCAACACCCTTCGCAATTGATGCTTCAAGTTCGTTGGCAATGTAATCAAGGGCTTCAGCCAACATGGCGTTGATAACCGTCATTGGAGCTGCAACTGATTGGTTGGAGCCTGGAGCGCGGAATTCAAAGCGGTTGCCAGTGAATGCAAATGGGCTAGTGCGATTACGGTCACCTGGATCTGAGGGAAGATCTGGCATCGTGTCGACACCAACGCGCAAGGTCCCCTTGCTCTTCGATGACTTTGCTCCACCTGCTGCGATCTGTTCGAAGACGTCAGCCAACTGCTCACCCAAGAAGATCGAGATGATTGCCGGTGGAGCTTCGTTCGCACCAAGACGGTGATCATTTGAAGCTGAAGCAACAGAAACGCGCAAAAGGCCACCGTACTTATGCACGGCACGAATAACTGCGGCACAGAACACGAGGAACTGGGCGTTGTCATGCGGGTTATCACCTGGGTTGAGCAGGTTGCCTTGACGACCGTTACCGATCGAGAAGTTCACGTGCTTGCCAGATCCGTTAACGCCAGCAAATGGCTTCTCATGGAAGATGCATTCCATACCGTGGCGCTGAGCAACAGTCTTCAGTGTTGTCATCAACTGCTGCTGGTGATCTGAAGCAATGTTTGCGCGTTCGAAGACCGGTGCAATTTCGAACTGTCCGGGAGCAACCTCGTTGTGGCGGGTCTTCGCTGGAATTCCGAGCTTGAAGAGTTCGCGCTCTGCTTCCATCATCATGCCGAGCACACGCTCAGGAATCGCGCCAAAGTAATGGTCGTCAAATTCCTGACCCTTAGGTGGCTTTTGGCCAAACAACGTGCGACCTGAGTTAAGAAGGTCAGGACGCGCCAAGAAGAAGTGACGATCAACCAGGAAGTACTCCTGCTCTGGACCACAGAACGAAACCACGCGGTCTGGATCATTTCCGAAGAGGCGTAGAACGCGATCGGCCTGTGTTGACATTGCCTGCTGTGCACGAAGAAGCGGTGTCTTGAGGTCAAGAGCTTCGCCGGTCATTGACAGGAACACTGTTGGGATGCACAGCGTGTTGCCATTTGGGTTTTCAAGAATGTACGCAGGGCTCGTGACATCCCAACCGGTGTAACCGCGAGCTTCGAAGGTTGCACGCAGGCCACCGTTAGGGAAACTCGATGCGTCTGGCTCGCCTTGAACGAGCGTCTTTCCTGCGAACTCAGCAAGAGTCGTGCCATCGCCAGTTGGCTCAAAGAAACTGTCATGCTTTTCAGCAGTGAAGCCGGTCAGTGGGTAGAACACGTGCGCGTAGTGAGTCGCACCCTTTTCCAAAGCCCAATCGCGCATCGCTGCGGCAACTGCATCAGCAACTGTTGGGTCGAGCTTTGAACCATTTTCGATGGTGTCGATGACTGACTTGTAAACGTTCTTCGGCAGGCGACGTTGCATCACTGCCTTGTTGAAGACGTTCATTCCATAGATCTCACCAGGGGCTTCATTGACATCGAAGCTCACTGCGGGTGGAACGTAGGCCTCGACATCTTTGATTGCTTGCAGGCGTACGGCATTTCCACTCATGTTCATTACCTCTCGACACAGAGCACGGCATCCAGCGCGGTGCAGGTTGGGATAAGAGTAGGAAACGTAATCGCATGTTTTGTTACAGAGATATTACAAATAGGACATAACGGACATAAATGTCTGGTTTGAACCTCAGGCTGGAGGAATAACGGCTTCGTCAATCACCGTCTGGAAATCGACGGTGGCATCGATGCTGGTCAATAGCGCAAGCATTCCTGTCACCGCGCGGTGTTCAAGAAGCAGATTCGGCGGAAATGATAGCTTCCCCGCGTCTTTCAGTGAGCCTCCCGGATCTGACCAATCGCCGGCGCGCTCGGTGATCCAGTCTGAGGAAAATCGAAATTCAGGCTGCACGTACGGCGTGACATCTAGAGCAATAATGCGAGCCAACTCATCGGCACTTGTTGAATCCATGATCATGCCAACGTTGAGCCACAATTCCCGAACACCTTCAAGATCGTTTGCTGCCGCGAGTTGAAAGGTACGAACGAAGAGACGAGTGAACTCACCAGCGGGATGACCAACGGACCCAAAATCCAACACACCAATGGAACCGTCGTCCATCAGTCGGAAGTTACCGGGGTGTGGGTCTGCATGGATTGCTCCGACAAGTCTTGGAGACCACAAGGTGAATCGTGCAAGGTTTCTTGCAGCTTGATCACGTTGTTCTACCGGAGCTGACTGCAAGGTCGCATAAGGAATTCCCGGCAACCATTCAGTGACCAACATCGTTGAATCCGCAAAGATCACCGCAGGAATGGTCACCACGCCTGGATGCTTCGTTGCCCAAACATTGCGGAATTCTTCTTGCCACTTGGCTTCATTCGTGTAGTCCAGTTCATCCCACAACCGATCCGCATGTTCCTGAAGAAGTGCCTTGACATCCAACGTGGGAATCAGTCGGTGAATCAGCGGGATAAATGTGCGTAGCTGCAAGAGATCCGATCGAACAATGCGATGCGCATCTGGATATTGCACTTTAATTGCAACCCGCCTGCCGTCTGGCCATGTAGCAGTGTGCACTTGCCCAAGACTTGCGGCAGCCACAGCAACCTCGTCGACGTTAACACCTGCGGGCAAGCGATCAAATGCCTCTTGAACTTCAGTAAATGGCCGTGGTTCCGCATCTTCATATAACCGAGTTAGCGACGAAAGCATTTCCGCCTGCTCTGGTGGCAGCGTTGAGGAGAACAGTGCTAACAGTTGACCAAACTTCATGACGGGACCGCGTGCTTTTGCAAGCGCAGCGGTGAGTTCCTCCGCGGATGCTTGAAGCGCCTTACCGTAAGCAGCATCACGATCTCCACCAAAGGCTGAGATCGTTGCTGCACCAGCAAAACGAGCGCCGCTTTTTACTGGCACCACGGCTAACGAAGCAGCACGAGAAAACAGACTCATCGTCGCTCCTCTTCACTAGTAGCAAGCACGCGTGAAACAGACTGCTTCTGATCGTAAGCGCATCTCGAAGTCACGACGCTGGCGGCTACCTCTGGCGACCTTGGGATCGACCGCGCTGTGGCGCTTTGCGCGATCCTGCACGAGGAGCTGATGGTCGTCGAGCAGCTGGCGCTGATTCCACATGCACAGGCGCTGGCTTCACATATGGAGCAGCGGGTCCAACAAGAGCTCGAATCACTTCGGAACCCGGCTCCACCTGATGCATCTTTGGAGTGATGGCTGCTTGCTTCATTAACGAGCGAACATCGCCTCGTTGGTCAGGAGTGCCCACAGTGATCACAACACCTTCTGCGCCTGCACGAGCCGTGCGACCCGATCGGTGCAAGTACGCCTTGTGCTCTGCTGGCGGGTCAACATGCACAACAAGTGACACACCATCCACGTGGATGCCGCGAGCGGCAATGTCGGTCGCTACAAGAACGCGAACATCACCATCGGAAAATGCAGCCAGATTTCGAACGCGAGCATTCTGCGAAAGATTGCCATGTAACTCAACGGCCGGAATACCTGCAGCAGTGAGTTGCTTGGCTAGCTTTTTTGCTCCGTGTTTCGTGCGAGTAAACGCAAGCGTTCGACCTTCACCTGAAACAAGTTCACGCACTACAGCAGGCTTGTTATCTGACGTAACACTCATCACGTGGTGTGTCATTGCAGGAACAGGAGAGGCTGCTGAATCAACTGAGTGAGTTACCGGCGAGCTCAAGTAGCGCTTGACGAGCACATCAACACTGGCGTCGATGGTCGCCGAGAACAGCATGCGTTGGCCATTCTTGGGCGTTGCATCAAGTAGGCGCTTCACTACTGGCAAGAAACCAAGATCCGCCATGTGATCGGCTTCGTCGAGAACCGTTACTTCGACATGATCAAGTTTCGCAAAGCGCTGTTTCATCAAATCTTCAAGGCGACCCGGTGTTGCGATCAAAATATCGACGCCATGCTTCAACGCTGAAATCTGCGGATTGATCTTTACTCCACCAACAACAACCAGCGTGTTCATATTCATCGCTTTAGCCAACGGTGAAATCGTTTCATTCACTTGCGCCGCAAGCTCGCGCGTTGGCACCAAAATCAATGCACGAGGAGCACCTGGTTTGCGGGCGTGCTTTGACTCTGACAAACGCACAACTGTTGGGAGTGAGAACGCGACAGTTTTGCCACTTCCAGTTCGGCCGCGGCCGAGCACATCTCGCCCAGCGAGCGAATCAGGGAGTGTGGCCGTTTGGATAGGGAAAGGTGCATCAATTCCCGATGAGCGCAGTGACTGCACGAGCTTGCCCGGAACGCCCAGGGCAGCAAATGAATCAGTCGATGAGTTGACTGGGGATTGAGCGGAGACGGTTGTTACTACAGGCGTGGTCGAACGTGACAAAAGAAATCCTTCGTTGGTGAGCGTGGTGGCCGAGGTTGCTGGCCTGATTACGCGTCAACGCAACACAGAGGGGGAAAGAATCTTCCCAAGCAGACGACCTCGAGAGGATCTGATGATCTTCTCGGTCCATGTAAAAGTAACCCCTTCAGCTCAATTCACCCAATCCCCTCACAAAATTCCCTCAAGGCGAACAGGATTGATCATGCCTAGGCCCCGCGATCGGGCTACCTGCAAGTAATCTGTACCTGCAATGCCAATGGCAACCACAAGTGAGTTGAGTGAGATGACGACCAAGAATTGGGACGACTACCTGCGCGAACACGGCGTACGTATTACTCCCCAACGTCAAATGGTGATCAAAGCCGTCGCTGACCTCGAGCATGCCACCGCTGAAGAAATCCTCAAAGAGATTCAGCTTGTCTCATCAGCAGTGAACCTCTCAACTGTGTATCGAGCTCTTGAGGTCCTTGAAGACATCGGCTTGGTTGCTCACGCACACCTTGGCCACGGCGCCCCTACCTACTTCCTGGTCGATGACCGCACGCACATTCACCTCGTATGCGATATCTGCAGTCAGGTGACCTGTACAGGCGCGAACCTGGCAAACGAACTCGGCATGCGTCTGGATACAGAGCATGGTTTTGATCTTGACCTCACGCACCTTGCGATTCACGGCACCTGCAGCAAGTGCCGCTACATGGACACTGCTGCTTATATCTAGCAGCTACTTCCGATCATGAGCACTACAGATTTCATTGACTCTGACGATCCAATTGTTGCCGATCTTCTGGCCAGCACCATCGAATTAGTCGCTGAGGCAGGCGGTTGGATTGCGCCAACTACCACGTTCGTTTGCCGTGATGGTCAACTGCATGTTGAGTCCACGGAAGAGGCCAACAGCCCTCTCTTTCACATCCCCCGTGCTGCTTTTGTCCGCGTTGATGATGCGACGTGGAGCGACAACCCTGAACAGCTAGAAATGCTTTCCGTAGCCGATCACCTCAGTGACATCGAAGTTGAGATGCTTTACGTTCAAGTTGCCCTACACAACCAATGCAAGAAACTTTCATGGATGTCGAAAACTCACCCTTGGTTGGCTCCAGACTTGCCGAACGAAGTCATCGAAGCCGTGCGAGCCATCTTGCCAACATTTCGAATCCCTGCGATGACGGCAGCAGACACACTCTGGGCTAATCGTTGTTTCAAGATTGCACTTGATAATGATGAAGCACAACAACGCGTCCTTATCCCCCTGGTTGACCTACTCAATCACCATGAACAAGGTGCAATCGGTTCATGGAGCGGCGACTCGTTCGATGTCACGAACGCCCAGCCTTTGAACGCCAATGAGTGCGCACTTAATTACGGGATGAATCGCGATCCTCTTGAATTGGCTGCGGCCTATGGATTTGTGGATTCGGATAGCCCCTACGTACCAACAAGTGCGCTAAGTGAAGCAACACGAACACAGCTTGCATACCTTCTGGAATCTTGCGCAAAGTACCCGTCGAGCATTGCATGCCAGATTATTGCTGAAGCTGCGCGAAGAAATCTGGGAGCAAGTTAAGCCTCAATAAATAATGATGGACCCCGAAATTTCGAGGCCCATCATTGATGTGAAGCGTTACTTTGCCGGTGGAATTTTCACGATGTTTGAGAAATTCTCACCGTTGGCGGTGAATTTCACGGAGACATCTGAATTTGCTTGGCTTCGTGGAACCTTCATCGACCAACCAAACTTTTCACCTGAAACAGTTGCCGTTCCAGGCTTCTGAGCCTCCCATTTGCCGTTGGACCCAACCTGCACCCAAGGTGTCAGCTTCGTGCCATTTGCATAACCAGGCGCAGCACCTTCAACGCTTGGCTTTTGGCCACCAAGACCAAACAGAATCTTTGTTCGATTGAACTTCACGATTTTAAGATTGAACGCAGCAGCTTCGTTGCTCGCAGCTGACTTGTCACCCCAACCACCAGAGTTAAGTGCCTGCGCATAGAACGTGTACTTGGTCCCAGGAGTGACGTTATTAAAGGTGCATTGCGTCAAAATCTTGTCACTAAGGCGGGAAATGCAAACCTGGGCACTTGGAAAGTGCTTGCACAAGGTAGTTGGTAATCGGTCTTGAGCCTGCATCCTTAGGCGCATTCCAATTCAATGTAATGCGATTCCATTTTGGAGTTGCTTTCACGTCAATAGGTGCGCCCGGAGGATTGAGAACTTCGTTAAAATAATTGCTCCCGAATTGCGCGTACACGCGGTTGTCACCCGTGAAGTGAAGAGCGCCACCTGGGCCAATCCAGATACCCGATCCATCCTTACTGGTGTTCCAACCTATGAATTGCTTACCCGCAAGTGAGCAATCGTCAGCCTTTGGCGCCTTACCCCAGTTACCCATGAAGTCGGTTATTTTGGATGTCTTGCAACTACCGCCATTAGCATCGAAATCCAGGGTAATTAATGCAGGATTCGCAGCAGCAACATAATTCACCGGGCAATTCCCCAAGCAGGCGTTAGACAACTGCCATTGCTGAGTTGGATAGCCCGCAGTGAAGTTCACTCCATACTAGCCACTTGACGGTAGACCAAAACTGTTGCCTGGAAATGCAATTTTTACTTGGCTACTACCGTTTAAGCCAGTAGCGTCCGAATAGACGAATCTAAATTTTGTTCCCGATACCCAGTTACATGCAGACAGTGTTGGGTTTGCACTGTTAGCGCCAGGTGAACCATTTGGAGTCGGCGTACCTGATCCACCGGTCAATGTGAAGGTAGGGCACGTTGTACCTGTATTCGAACCGGCATGTTCGTGAAATCGAGCCAGTAAACGTAATAGTTATTCAAAGCCATGGTTGGAAAACCGTTAATGGTGACTTCGAGAGGCGCAGTCGCGTTCGTGTAGGTACTAGGGCTCACCGTGATTGTCTCGACAGCACTCGCCGGCCCAGCAACACTGACCAGCGTCGCCCCAGCCACCGCAACAGCAGCAACCACCGATGCAATCTTGCGCGAGATCAAACGTTGCACACTCATCAATCCACCCCCATACAGCCGCTGAACCGCGTCTATTAAAGACCGGACAATACACCATAAGTGAATGTTATTCACATTTAATGTGTGGAATCAATGGCTGCTAACGTCCGCTCGTGCCCCCTGGTCGCAAGCCCACACATTCCCGCGAGGAATTCGTGCTGGCTGCCATTGCTTTTGCCGATGAATTTGGGATTGCAAGGCTCACACTCCGCGCATTGGGCACGTCCGTAGGTGCCACCACAACTGCCATTTACCGGTATTTCCAGGACAAAGACGATCTGATCGTCGCCATGCGCGAATCTCTCTTAAATCAGATTGCGCCCCCGAATATTGACAGCAATCCACGAGCCAGAATTGTGGCCCTTGCACTTGGGTTCAGATCGACAGCTAAAGACCACCCTTGCCTTAGCCAGATCATGCAACTGTCAGCCGTCGAAGGCGAACAAACTGGCGCAATCATCGCACTCCTGTTTGAGATGTTGTCTGACTTGGGACTTACCGGCCCCTTGTTGGCCCGCGGCCATCGACAACTTGAATCCTTTGTCGTTGGTTCAACAGCGTTCGATTTCAGTGGTGCTCCCAATCACCTCTCGACTCGACTTGCCCGCCTCATATTTGTCAATAACAAGACAATCTTGCAATCCATCAATACCGAAAGTGACGTCGAAACCGTGAACGAGGCCGCATTCGTCACGAGCCTGAACTGGATCATTGACGGCTTGATTGCCGAATCCTCTGTGCAAAAGTAGCTTGCTTGACTGCCGTTACTTTTCAGTAACAACCAAAAACCCGTCTGCACGTTTCGGGGTCGTGCCGCGCAAGTGCACAACTTTTTTCACAACTACAGCGAAATGGTCGACATGAAGCCATAAGAGGCAGAAAAGCAGACTCTTCGTGAGTCGTGAATCAAGGAATATTCTTCAAACTTCTGTACCGTTGATCAATCATCAACACAAGAGGTTCTCGCATGCGACGCATTTCCACATTGCGATTTCTGCTCGGAACAGCAACTCTCCTTGCTGCTACCTCACTGACAGCTTGCTCTAGTTCTACTGAGGCTTCTACACCGAACGAAGTTGCGTCTTCTCAACCGTCGGCAACCAGACTTGCATCGGCGGAACCCATCCACGTCACTAAAGAAGACATGAACAAGACGTTCAACCTGACCCTTGAGCAGATGCTCATCATCGATATCGATACGCCAGCAGGAAGCGATCTCTTCGTCGCAACCGACAACTCTGATGCAGTGTCTATTGATCAAGCTGAAGGTAGCGGCGAAATCACCGCATCTCCTGCAGTCATCGCGAAAGCACCAGGTACGGCATTGATCACCGTGCAAGCGATCAATGACAGCGAAGATCAAACACCGTCAACGTTATTGAAATTTACCGTTGAAGTAACCACTAATTAAGCATTCCTCGACGAGGTGCCGCTCAATGTGCTGAACAATCTATTGAGCAGGACTGACCCTCACAACATTGGAGAAAGTTTTCTCCATCGGCAGTGAATTTCACTGAAACTGCTGTGTTGAATTGGCTGTGAGGAAGGTTCCTTGACCAACTGAACTTTTCACTGGAAACGAATGCAGGTCCAGCCTTCTGAATTTCCCACTTTCAGCTGGCGCAAGCCTGGACCCATTCGTTCGACTTGGTTCCATTTGTGTAACCGCCGGAACGACAATGTTTGACTACAGTCAAGCCCCAGCACACTTATCAACTCGACTAGACCGTCTTCATCTCGTTATTCACCCAACAGCTCCTCTCGTGAGGCACTTTCGCACCCGGCAGCTACGCCCGAACTGAGTAACACATTCAAGTGCCAACTATCGTTTTCTATCGATTTTAAATACCCCTACCCCTGAAGCATTTTCACTGCTAGCGTCCCTCAACCACATCTTCGCGCCCTATGGAGAACTGATGCTGAACGACGAGGAACTCGCTAGCCGCCTTGCCTTATGGCTTGCTCTACAGCTTGGAACATCCAGCGTTGAGGTGTCAGGGCTTGCTCGCAGCGGCGCAGGCAACTCCAACGACACCGTGGTGTTTACAGCCGTATGGGATGGGCAACCACACAAACTCGTCGTTCGCATTCAGCCGGGAAGCGACTCGCTTTATAAATACCCGTCGGCCGCACGTGAGGCGCGCGTAATTCAAGCGGTTGAAGCCGTTGGCACCGTGCCCGTTCCGCACGTCATTGGGATAGAAGAAGACGCTTCAGTTCTCGGCGCGCCTTTCTTCGTCATGGATCATGTTGAAGGTCGAGTACTCAAAGATGTGCCGAGCTATCACAAACGTGGCTGGCTGGTGGATCTCACACCTGAAGAACGCGCCAAACATTGGGATGAATGTTTGCGCGTGACAGTTGAAGTATCGAAGATTCATGGTCTTCCTGAATTGAAGTCAGGAAAGCGACCAATCAACGCGCTCACCGAACTCACCCGAGAAACCCTTGATTGGGCTGCACAGGGCAGAGATACCGGGCTTCTCGAACTTGGCATGCAATGGCTTGAAGCCAACATCCCAGATCGTGATGACGACTCCCTTTCTTGGGGCGATGCTCGCCCAGGCAATGTCCTGTTCAACCTTGACGGCACAGTTGCTGCTGTTCTTGATTGGGAAGCAGCAACCCTGGGACCTGCTGAACTCGATCTTGGGTGGTGGCTGTTTATGGAAGACGTCTACGGACGTCGTACTGGTCTCACGCCATTAGAGGGTGTGCCAATCGAAGAACCGCTCATCGCACGATGGGAAGAATTCATCGGACGCCCTGCCCAAGACTTGCAATGGTGTCGCATGCAAGCGGCAATGCAAATGGGCTTAGTCATGTTGCGCCACCGTGATCAACAGGTAACCAAGGGCTTGCTCACTGAAGAAGCCACCACTCATCTCTATAACCCAGTGACCCAGATTCTTGCTGAATACTTGGGCGAACCCGTTCCAGAACTTTCACCTCATTTCGCCGAACTCATGCGCGCGATGAGTCAACAAAAATCAGCGAAAGACGCTGCCAAGGAGACTTCTGCATGAGCAACAACCAACTTGGCGCCTACACACTTCCCGGCCGATCCATTCATCCACTCCTCGCCATTGAGCAAGCAAAGGTCGCTGAAGACATCGGCCTTGGAACAATTTGGCTCTCGGAACGTTTCGGGACCAAGGATGCTGCAACTGTTCTTGGTGCAATGGCCCAAGCTACGAGCACGATCAACCTCGGTGTTGGTATCACTCACTTCCAAACACGACACCCACTCGCCCTTGCTTCAATGGCACTCACACTGCAAGCACTCTCCCAAGGTCGATTCATTCTCGGTATGGGTCGCTCCGTTCCAATGCTCATGAAGGCATGGGGATTGCCACCAAGCACGAATGAATTGTTGATCGATGGTGTGCGCGTACTCAAGCAGCTGATGAACGGCGAGCGAGTGAAATATGAGGGACCGCTCGGAACTTTCCCCGTTCTTCAAATCAATGACTTACCTGAAGTAACACCACCACCAGTGATGCTCGCCGCTATTGGCCCAGTCTCACTTGATCTTGCCGGCGCCAATTATGACGGCGTGATCTTGCATCCATTTCTTTCTTTAGAAGCACAGCGCAAAGCGGTTGACATCACCCGAGCAGGAGCGGAATCTGCTGGTCGCGATCCACAAGCACTTCGCGTCGTGGCAACGGTCGTTGCAGCAGCTGATATGTCGCAGGAAGAAACTGACATGCGCGTTCGCGCTCGCTTGATTACTTACCTCAATGCTCCTGGACTTGGGCTGGGTCTGGTCAAAGCCAACGAGTGGGATCCCTCAGTCATTGATGCAGTGAACGCACACCCGCTGATCGCCACGCTTGGACGTCGGCCTGCGGATGGTGCCCTTGATCATGAACAACTCGTCGAGGTGAGCCAGGTCGTACCTGATTATTGGTTTACCGAAGCCGCTGCAGTGGGTACTACAGAACAAGTTGCCGAACGGTTGAAGCAATACCTCAATGCCGGGGCTGATGAAATTTTGATCCATGGCAGCACACCTGAATTTCTGGCACCGACAGTGCAGGCCTTTAATAATCAAACCGCTTGAAGACTCTCAACGTAGTTCTATCAGGATAATCTTATAATTCTGTAATAAAGAACCATATATACGGATTTTCGTATAGTACTCTGGCTTCATGAACGCCAAATCGACGGTCCGTGACGCTCAAGAACTCGGTACCTTCCTCAAGCACGCCCGTCGGCGACTCCACCTCTCACAAGGCCAAGTAGCCCAAGAACTTGGAATTACCCAGGCCTACGTCTCTGAACTCGAGACCGGAAAGAATTCGCTTGCCTTGGTCAGGATGTTCGACTTTATGCGCCTCACCGGGATCACCGTCAGCGTTGAAATTCCAGCAAGCGTTCAGACCTCACAGTTCCTGCGTACATGGAACCAGCAGTCACTCATCGACATATGCGTGCGTTACGGACTTGCCGAGCTTGCTGTCTTTGGATCAACCGCACGGGGTCAGGGTCGCGAAACAAGTGATATCGATCTGCTCTACACCCTCAAACCCGGTGTGCAACTTGGATGGTCCATCAACGACCTCAGCGATGAACTTGAAACGTTGTTCGGTAAAAAAGTCGACTTGGTAAGCAGGAAAGCGCTGCATCCTGCACTCAAAACCGAAGTGCTCAACCAGGCACAGGTGATCTATGCAGCGTGAGCGACTGCTTTTGGAAGAAATCATTACTGCCGCAAATCGAGCGACACAGATCGCTTCGCAATACACCGCCGAAACACTGGCAACATATCTTGACGCCCGCGATGCACTTCTTTGGAATCTCACAGTTCTCGGAGAAGCAGTCAATCAACTCCCCGAGGATCTACGAAATTCTTATCCAGCAATTCCCTGGCAACACCCCACGCGTTTACGCAATCGCATTGTCCATGGTTACTGGTCTGTTGATCTTGACGTCCTTTACGCAGTTGCAGTCAGTGACCTTCCAACTTTTGTCAAAGCAGTTGGCCAAGTACTGAAATCACTGTAGATCTCAGCTGCGAACTCAAGAATCTACCCGTCAGAGCACCATCGCTTGAGCGAGCAGTTCAAGCGACCGCAGGCGAAACTCAGGTGACACTGACTGATGCACAGTGATGAGCTCATCAGCACCAGTGTGTTGCTGGAAGTCATCAACAAATGCGCGAACTTGATCGATGGTGCCCAGTGCCGTGTAGGTGAACATCTGATCGAGCATCGCGGCTTGTGACGAGGCGAGCACCGCATCAACATCTTCCTCAGTGAGTGGCGCTCGACCGCGCCCAAACATCGCGCGCACCCAAGCACGTCGACGTAATTCAAACTGTTGTTGTGCGACTTCTTGTGAATCTGCCGCCATCACACTGAGCGCAGCCATGACATATGGCTGTTGCAATTGTTCCGATGGTTCAAAGCGTTCACGGTATATCTCAATCGCTTGGTGCAAAGCTTGCGGCGCAAAGTGCGAAGCAAACGCAAACGGCAATCCGAATTGTGCGGCTAATTGCGCGCCAAACAACGAAGATCCCAAGATGTAAAGCGGAACCTTTGTGCCGCGACCTGGAGTCGCATGAATGCCTTCAATCCTGCTCTCGTCGGACAGGTACGCCTGTAACTCCAACACATCATGCGGAAAGCCCTCTGCCGACCGTGGGTCACTGCGAAGTGCGCGAACAGTGACTTGGTCAGTGCCAGGTGCACGACCAAGCCCTAGATCAATGCGCCCAGGATGCAATTCCGCCAACGTTCCAAACTGCTCGGCGATCACCAAAGGTGAATGATTGGGCAACATGATCCCGCCCGAACCAAGGCGGATTGATTTCGTATTCGCAGCGATATGCGCGATCAACACTGCTGTTGCCGACGAGGCAATGGTCGCCATGTTGTGGTGCTCGGCATACCAAATGCGTGTGTATCCCAAAGCTTCTGCGCGTTGAGCCAGAACAACGCTGGCGTGTAACGCCTCACCAACACTTTGACCTTCGCCAATGGAAGCAAGGTCGAGTAAGGAAATCGGGACTGTCGTCATGGGGTGCCGTGCTCCTTTCGCACTGCCACCAAAGTGATCGTGCTCGAACCTAGAAGTCTGTTCCGCCATCAATGTTGATGAGCGATCCTGTGAGGTAGCCAGCACGTGGTGAAAGCAAGAATGCAATCAGGTCGCCAACTTCATCGGGCTTGCCTGGACGTCCAAGAGCAACGTGCATGCCCCATTCTTCAACCATCACGCGCTCAAGAGCGGTGTCGTAATCCCAACCGCGGGCTTCAGAGATTTGCTTACGCATGCCAGCAAGAGCATCAGTTTCAATTGCTCCAGGCGCAATGCAGTTCGCGCGAACACCATACTTGCCATAGGCCTTGGCGATGCCTTTAGTGAAGAGTGCGACGGAACCCTTGAGTGATGCATAAGGAAGGCGTACGAGTTCTGGTGATCGAACTGAGAAGGCAGCGGTAGTCACGATCGTGCCCTTGGTTTCGATGAGGTGCGGCAATGCTGCTTCAACTGCACGGGAAAGTCCCAGGAGTTGATCGCGAAATGCTGCGGTCCAATCATCATCTGAAGATTCAATCGACATCTGGCCTTTAGTGCCGGTCGTAATACCAATGCCGTCGAGACGACCCAAGAAATCAACGGCTCCTTGCACTGCCTTGGCTGCATCGCCTTGTACAGACACATCAAAGGCCAAACCCTTGGCCTTCGTTGCACCCTCAGAAACCAAAGCAGCGGCTGCAAGATCAGCACGCTCTTGATCGCGTCCGACCACAACGATGGAAGCACCGTCAGCCGCAAGGGCACGAGCGCCAGCAAGGCCCATGCCTGCAGTTCCACCAACAAGCAGATATCCCTTATCGCGAACTTGCAGATCCATGAGTTCCTCGTTTCACTGTATGGCCAAAGCCTGCGGTAACTAGGGGGAGTTTATTGAGTCTGAAATGATGCACGGGATTGACCGCCCCAGTACCCATCAATGACCGGCTGGATACCTTGATCGACCTTGTCTCCTGCCCCCAGGGTGACAAAAAGGGGCACAAAATGTTCTGCGGTGCGATGCGCATACGGCATCCCTGGCGCGTCCTCGCGATACTTGATCAACCTATCAATGTCACCGGCTGCCAACGCCTCTAATGCCCAAGTTGAGAACTCAGTTGACCAGCTTGACACAGCTTTACCCGTGATTGTCTCGGGAGTTGCAAGACCTACTCCATGAGTCATGAAACCCGAACCAAGGATTAATACGCCTTCGCCGCGAAGGGCCTTTAGACGTGATCCAAGCGCCAAGAGTTTGACTGGATCGGATGTAGGCAGACTTAGTTGCAGTACCGGAATATCAGCGCCCGGATACATGATCTTCAGCGGAATCCATGCACCATGGTCCAACCCGCGCGATGCATGCTGATGCACTGGCCCAATTTCCGACAATGATGCAACGACACTGCGTGCAAGGCCACTTGCATCAGGGGTGTCGTATCGCATTTTGTAATAACGATCAGCGAACCCACCAAAGTCGTACACGACATCAGTGTTCGGTGAAGTTGCTGACAACAACATCGGCGAGGACTCCCAATGCGCTGAGACAACCAGGATCGCACGGGGCTTTGGCATTGATTGCGACCAGGCAAAGAGTTCACTTATCCAGAGCGGATCATCAAAAAGTGGTGGTGCGCCGTGTCCTAGAAATAACGCTGGCATTGAGCCATCGTGCGCGGTCCATTCTGATTGCGTCGCGCTGATGGGTGCTGCAGCAGTGAGGAAGTCATCGAATGCCTGTGCAGGTTTTAGCGGATTGAGTAAAACAGGTGAGACGCTACCGCGGATCTGCACAGACATTGATGTTGAGTTCAGCTGAGGTTAAAGCTTGAATTCTGAGCGCTTACCTGCTGGAACAAGTTCAAGATATTCATCTTGATGCTTGCCGATAAATCCTGCGACGTACTCACACACAGGAAGTACTTGAAGATTCTTCGCCTTGGCTTCATCCAAAATTCCCCGCACCAACGTCTCAGCCATGCCCTGACCTTCGTATTCAGGAATAACTCGAGTGTGAAGAAGTGAGAGCACCGTTCCGTCAAGTTTGTAATCCTCAAAGGCAGCCAACTCGCCTACGAAGTAGTACTCATAGCATTTTGCCTTAGCATTGTTTTCTAACTTTGTGTCGCGCATGTCGTCTCCAAGTTGAATCGGTACCCCACACTAACGAATGCCTGCATCACAGGTGCAAACTTCCGCCTCCGCCGACTGGAATTGACTGCCCTGTGACCATTTGTGCTTTGTTTGAACACAGGAAAGCAACGAGCGCTGCCATTTCTGAGGGTTCACCGAAGCGACCCAACGGAATACGGTCGGTCATATCTTGAGTGGCCTCAGCAACGGTGATGTTGCGCTCGCGAGCAAGCCAAACCCAATAGGACTTATTGCGCCCGGTCAGAATCGATCCCGTCAAAATGTTATTGACCGTGATGCCATCGGACGCAAGACGAGCAGCCATCAATCGGTGCATGCCAGCAACTGGTGGTCGCACCACATTGGGCAACAGGTGTGGCAGATGTGTGCTTGGTTCACGGGCAACACCAGAACCGATATTGCAGATGCGACCCCAACCTTGGGCTTTCATGTCTGGTACGCAAGCGCGAGCCAAGGCCCATGACGAAACCAGCAGCTGCGTGAATTCTTCACGGTAAGCATCTACCGCCATGCCCTCAAAGGTTCCAGCCCCCGGGCCAGAGCCCTCTTTTGCAGCATCAATGACGTGACCAATGACGTTACTTATCGCAATGCTGATAGGACCGAAGCGATCACGTGATTCATCAACTACTCGTTGAACACTTTCTGGGTCCGTCATGCTCGCAGCAATGCCGTGGACACGACCTGGCGCAATCTCTTCTAACTCAGCGAGTGTTTCTTCCAGATTGGCTTGGGTACGTGACGCAATGACAACCTTGGCCCCTTCGTTTGCAAACGTGGTCGCAATTGCCTTACCAATGCCACGGCTTCCGCCTGAAACGATGGCTACTCGACCTGCAATTCCGTAATCCATTAGAAGATCCCCGATCCAGCGCCGCCATCGACAGTAATAGTGATGCCACTTAAGTAAGCAGCTCCTTGTGAACATAGGAATGTGACTGCGTTTGCTACATCTTCATCAGTAGCCGTACCACCCCGTAGCACTGCATTCGCAGTGATTCCGTTAGACCCAACTTCGCCCGTAATGACTTTGTTTAAACCCAGAATTCCAAGGGATGCAATTGCAGCTAATTCATCGGCTTCTGCGTCAACAGACTTCGCTTGCGCGGAGCCGATCCAGATGAAGCGACCCCATTTGCCGTCAATCATGCGAGGAAGTGCTGAGCGATAGGCATCAACTGCATTCGTAACATCGGTCCAGGCTTCATACAAGGTGTCTGGATTAGAAACATCGAGAACATCACTGCCCGGTCGTACCCCACCCACCGCGATCACCACATCGGCGAGAGGAAATGTTCCGTCTGTAGGTGACTGTGCAACAACAGCGCCTTCAGCTTCGAGCACTTTGCGACAGGCATCAAGTGTTGCTTGCTCTGGCCCACAAAGAGAGACCACCTTGCCTTGAAGATGAAAATCCACTGATCACGCCTGCCTTCCAGAGCGGTGGTGCATGTTCTTTGGAGTCAAGCAGAGGTTTTATTCACCGTCAACGCGTTTACGGTAACTGGTACCCAGTGAATGATTGGGAGTTCCGTTCAGCCTCGATACGCCAAGTCCAGTCTCTTGAACCCTTCATCGAGTGAAACTCTCGGTTTCCATTGCAACGCAGCTTGAGTCTCTCGTTGATCAAACCAGTGCGCGGTCGAAAGCTGTTCGGCGAGAAATGTTGTGATGGGAGGATCAATATCTCGATTTCCCCATACGCGCTCGACAACCATTCCCGACGCATACGCAAGTGAATATGGAACTCGACCACGAATCTTTGCGCCACCTGCTTGCGCGATGCGAGCGACAACTTCTGCAACCGTGCGTGGTTCACCATTGCTCACGACGAATGCTTTGCCGCGGGGGCATTGTTCAAGCGCACACGCAAGAGCATCGGCTGCGTTATCTACATAGGTCGTATCAATAAGGGACTGACCATTGCCGATGAGGAACAGCCGACCAGATCGAGCTCGATCAATAATGCGCTCGACCAACTGAGTGTCGCCCGGGCCCCACACCAAGTGCGGACGAATCGCAGTGACCGCCAATTCAGACGAGTTTGCCTCTAACGCAATGATTTCCGCCATTGCCTTGCTGCGTGCGTAATGACCTCGCACGTTGTCAGGTTCCGCAGGCTGCGCTCCCACGCCAACAAGCGGCGCGCCTGCATGCGCTACGGATGGTGAAGACACATGTACCAGCCGTGTCACACCTTCAGCCCTACACGCGTCGACAACATTGCTTGTTCCATCAACGTTGACCGCAACGAAATCTTCCCACGCACCAGCCATGGAAACCTTGGCTGCAAGGTGAACGACTGCTTCGTTTACAGCGATAGCGCGTCGTACTGCCGCAGCATCCGTCACATCTCCGAGAACTTCCTGCGAATTTCCGCTCGGGCTGCGCTGAAAGGTTGTTACCTCGTGCCCACGTCGACGCAGCTCTGCAACTGTGGCACTTCCTAGAAGTCCACGCCCACCGGTGACAAGAACTTTCACGAGCGCCCTGCCAACAATTGATTTGCCCACACTGCCAACGCCCTGCGATCAACCTTGGATCGATGACGAATATCTACTGGCAAGCTCGTGCGTGCAAGAACTGCCGCAACGGGCATTTGTGCCAACGAGCGAACCTCATCAATGAGGTCGAGATCAACTACGCGATTGGTTTCCAAAATAATGACCACTTGCTGGTTACCCAATGGCCCTACGCCAACTGCGGCGGCCTGAACTACGTCAGGAATTGCACCCATGCGTTGTTCGATAGCGACAGGGGCAATAGGGCCCGATGCAGTGGTGATCACATGCGCGAGTCGACCGCCTATCCACAGGCGACCGAAATCGTCCAATTCACCTACGTCACCAGTGCGATGCCAGCCAGCATCGCGACTACTGCGCCGCTGAGTAGCCCATAAGGAGTCGTAGCGATCTTTCATGTGCGGCGCACGAACTACAACCTCACCCAAGACCAAAGCTGAGTCACTCAGTGGGCCAGTAGCCATTCCTTGATGATCAAGAGCACTGATCCGAACCTCAACACCATCAACTGGATGACCAACGAGTACTCCTGGCCCGTCACCGGCTGAAATTATTTCTTCCAGAGAAACATCGCATACTGGCAATACTTCAGTCATTCCATATGGTGTGCGCACATCAGCTGTGGGACACAGATCCTTCATTCCTTGCAACAGTTCGCGTGACACAGGAGCACCTGCGCCCATCACGAGTCGCAAGGAGTTCAGTTCTGAATTTTTACGCAAACCATCTTGCGTTGCAACAACTGCACGAAGCGCAGCTGGTGAACCCCAAAGAACCGTGCCGCCAACAGCATGAACTGCTTCACCTAAAGCCTTGGCAGTTAATGTCGCAGGTCGCGTGACATCCATGTCAGGAATGACCGAGGCAATGCCTAATGCCGGGCCAAGTACCGCCCACGGTGCGAATGCGGCGACAAGCGCGTCGCGTTCGGTGATGTCCAGGTGCGCAACGATCAGATCCCTGGTGCGAGCAATGTGCTCATGTTGATACACCACACCCTTTGCCGGGCCAGTGGATCCAGAAGTGAACACGACAATGGCTTCATCATTTGTCTGTGCGTGTGCAGGGCTTACTTGCGACTTCCCTTCGGCAGCGATCCGCGCCAATTGCCGAGAGGCAATCACGTTCGCGCCAAGGCCTTGGACAACCGGAATTGCCTTTGGGATAGCAATAATTGAAGTAGGTCGAGCACTGCGCAAGGCACGTCGAATTCCGCGAACACCTAAGGCTGCATCGACGATCACTACCGTGACACCAATGCGCCAACACGCATAAATCGTTGCAATGAGATCTGCACCTGGCGTCACGAGTACTGCAACACGGTCACCTCGCTTGATACCCCTGCCTGCTAATCCTCGAGCAAGCAACTCAACTGTGTGATGCAACTGCCGCCAAGAAATTCGTTTCCAATGGCCACTACCTGCTGGTTCAACGATCGCATCTTCATGGGGGTGAGTACGCGCCCGTTCTTCAAGCGCATGCCACAGCGGAAGGGACTCTTCGAGAAAACTTCCGTCAAACTCAACCGTTGATTCATCAACATCGTGACGTGTTGCATCGAGATCACTCATCCACATCCAAAAATCATCAACAAGTGACGGTGCATCTTCGATGACGAGGTGTCGAGCACCTTCATATCGATGCACTTGTGCGTGTGGCATGCGCTCGCGCAAGTCGTTGAGATAGCGATCGCTAAACACTGGATCACCTGGACCCCACAGCATCAATGTGGGAACTTGAAGACCACGAATGCCTTCAGCAACTTCATCCAAAATTGCGGCACTGGGATGACTTGGCTTGACGGGAATGTCTTCAACGAAATCGCTAATCGCTGCACGACGGTCACCTTTGATGTATGGCGCCCAAAACGCATGTCGAATTTCCGGCGTCATTCGAGAACCACTCAGCGCTGTGGTGATGCGAAGGAAAATTGGCAACCGTTGCGTATTGAAAGTACGCAGTGGAGCGACGCGGGCCATAGCAATCACCCGTGGAATGCCACTGTCACTTGGTTGATGCACGGCAGTGTTGGTTAACACCAATCCCCGAACCTGCAATCGGTGAGCAAGCGCCCATCCCACCGAGATCGGCCCGCCCCAATCATGGGCAAGCACCACAACAGGCCCATCTATTTCCAATGCAGCGGCTAGACGACCAAGATCATCAATGCGTTGGCCAAGTCTGCGCTGCGTGGATAACCGTTCACTGAAACCCATTCCTAACTGATCTACCGCAACTACTCGCACATCCGCTGGAGCAGAAGCTAGTACTCGACGCCATAAATATGACCACGTCGGATTACCGTGAACCGCAAGGACAGTTACCCGCGGGTTGGGAGTCTGCGTATCAAGAACGTGCCACGTGCGTGCGATTCCATCACCGTCATCACAGGTGATCAGGCGCGACCACGACGGGTCAAGCCCAGGCAGATCAGCAGGTGGCAATGTCGCCGGCGCAGGTGCTGAAGGACCGCGCATCAACTACCAGACAATCTCGATGATGGCCGAGTTCAAACCAGAACCAATTCCCATCAGCGCAATGCGTTGACCAGAGACGAGATTGGCCTGATGTTCAGCGAGGGTGAACGGTACGGATGCTGGGCCGATATTGCCGCGGGTTGGGAAGATCACTGGAGTGCGTGCGGGATCAATTTCAAGTGCAGTGGTAATTGCATCCGTGTACACCTTAGAAACTTGATGAATGAAGTAGCCATCCAGATTCGACCAGTCAAAACGCGCCTTTGCGTCTTGCCAAGTATCAACAGCAAGTTCAACTCCGGCATTGAGAAGCTTCGTGGAATCGGTAACCATCCTCTCGAGATCACCAATGCATAACTTGTTGTGTTGCGTTGCGGCTCGAGTAACGCCGCCAATCATGCGGTGGCCTTCAGGGTGAAGGGATGCACGACCAAGCACCATCGCTGCTGCACCAGAACCCAACGTAAGCGTCGCGAATTGTGAAATCACTTCACTGCGCGTGGCATTTGAGTTTTGCAGCCGCTGAATTGTTGTTTCTTGCGTGTATCGAGTTCCTTCGGCATCAACGACGACCGCATAATCAATCTGCCCAGAATCAATCATCGTTGCTGCAAGATGCATGCCATTAAGAAATCCCAAACACGCATTACCGACATCGAAATTCATGCAGTGCGTACCAAGCCCAAGTTGTTCGTGCACATCAACTGATGCAGCAGGCTCCAAATGACTGCGACTTACCGAGGTATCGATCAGTAGGCCAATCTGACTTGGATCGATTCCGGACTCAGCAATCGCCTTAGCGCCGGCCATTGCTGCAGCGTCAGCAAAGGAAACATCAGTTGGCCACCAGCGACGCTCGCTGATCCCGGCCAGAGATTCCAACAGACCCGATCGAAGCCCTACTCGCTCCAAAGTTTCTGCGAGCTGAGTTTCTATTTCGGCAGATGTGACCACGATAGGACCATCAATTGCCGTCACTGACAACACCGCTGTATCGCGGTATCCGAACATTGCATTGCCGGTCATGAAATCCTTTATGAATAGTCGTGCTAACCCTGAAGCGACCCAAGCCTGCCATGGCCGCTACCTAGGCCCTTACCGCGGACTCTCCACAACCATATTCGGCCAAGATTTACCGCCGTTTCCCACTCCTCATACGCCGGATGCACCTTGCGTTGCTGTACCTCCGCCGATGGCAAGACTGAAGACAGCACGGGCGCTCCCCTCAGACCGCTGTTGTGCGAAAACGCGAATCCGACCCGAAACGCGTGTCCCGGGAGCCTAGGACATATCCGAGCGTCCAACAACATTCAAACCGTGATCGCACTATCGAGCAGGCTCGGTCTTCGTTGCTCCTTCGATCGAGCAACTAGGCCGTGTAGGTAGTGCTCACGGCAACTTTGCCCGCACGATCTCGATCAATACCAACCGGTGTCAGATTTTGGCGTATCAATGAATGCTCGAACGAACATCAGGAGCTCAAAAGAATGAGGACCAGCCCAGAGGGCTGGTCCTCATATTCGTAGCGGGGAGATACTGAGGATGCACGATCGTTGGGTTGCGTGCCCTGCAAGTTGTCCTCACAAAAGACCACTTCTGCACCCCCGTCTGCACTCCCCCGGGGGTGCAAGCTTGCACCCACCGCGCACACTTTCGAATCGTAAGCGGCCGACACTCTTCCTGGCTCAGGCATTAGCGGAATTCAACTCGGTTCATCGCTCAACCCGCTCGCACTGCATCAGATGCGTCATCAAGGAAGCGGGTTCATCGGATAATTGCGCATTGCATCTGCCACGCGGCAGGACTCTCCAGAACACTCTGACAAGGCATTCAACTGTTGTCGTAGTTGTCGAACGATTTCAGGGTCAGTAGTCGCGATGATGTTGTCCATCTCGTATGGATCGTTGATGAGATCGAAGAGCTCTTCCTCTCCGTCGTCGTATTGCACGAAGAGCCATTGTTCGCTGCGGCTCGCGTGGAATGCGGGGGCTTGGTACGGCTCATAGTCCGGGTCACCAGGTTTCGTCTGACGTAGCCGCTCATTGAGCGCCGCAGTGCGCCAGGGCGTCTTGGACTGGTGTGAGATCAAAGTGAGAAGACTGCGCCCGTCAACCCATGAGGGTGTCTCGGCTCCCAGCAGTGAGCTGATGGTCGGTCCGAGGTCCACCATTGACGTGATCTTGCTGATGATTGTTCCTTGGGCGATTCCTGGGCCGATGAGTACTGCCGGAACGACAGAGTCTTCGCGGTAGGCCGTGTTCTTTCCCGTTCCAAGCCTGTGGGTGCCAGCGTGATAGCCGTTGTCGGAAGTAACCACAATCAGTGTGTCGTCCAAGTGTCCAGCGCGCTGCAATGCGCTGACGAGCGCGTCGTAGGTGTCGGCGATCGATTCGGTGGACTCCAGGCCTTTGCGCCAGCGATCATCGAACATTGCAACGCGAGTCGCTGTGTTGTCTGGTTGAGCTGCCAGCCAATCGACTTCGCTACTTCCATGAACATTGAAGGACGGCGTTCTGGGTACGCCTTCACCGAGATGACTGCCAATGTGGCGATCTGCGACAGGCGCTGGGGTGTGCGGCTGGTAGGACGCGAACTCCATGAAGAACGGGGATGTCACCGATTCCAGGTGCTCAACTGCAGCCTGAGTCAGCACATCGTTGAGGAAATCCTCCGGGCTGTGCCCGTAGTCCTCCAGTTCGCCATTTCGATTGAGCGTGTAGTCGTAGCCCTTGTACGACTGATTCTTCGATATGGAGGTCACGAACGAATTCCAGCCCGGCGGAATGTAGTTCCGTGCAACCGACGGTCCGGGAAATCCATTCATGTACTTGCCGAACAGTGAGGTGTTCACTCCGGCTTCCTGTAGCCAAGTGGGTAGACAATCGTGTTCCAGCCCACGGTTGTAGAACGTCTGCCAACCGCCGCCGGTTTGAGGCACGTTGGATACGACTTGGTGGTTGTGCACGTATTGGCTGCGCAGGAGTGAGGCTCGTGAGGGGCAGCACAGCGAATTCGTGACCACGAAATTCGTCAAGGTCGTGCCCTGCTCTTTGAGCGCAGCCAGGCGGGGCACTTCGTCAAACGTTGACCAGTCCAGATCATCGGCCAACAGCAAGACCACATTCTTGATGTCCGCAAGGGAGCCGGTAGTGCGAAAGGACTGGGCCGAGTTCACAACAGACGGATCTGAATTTCCACTGCGGGATGAGTTCGAGGCAATCTGCCCCAGGACCATCACTGCGGCGATCGCAACGGACGTGAGGATCGCGGCTATAGCTGTTGACCATCGTCGACTCACTGGCACAGGCACGTTCGCGTTCCTCTACTGTCGCTGGGGGGTGTTTCCCATCTGTCGCAGGAACTCACCGAAAGGTCGGCATGCGCCGATTTGTCCCGTACCTTAACGCAACGTTAGAGTCTGGGCCGTACTGCAGGTGGCGAGTCACTCGTCCTGCCTCATTTCTGTAAGACCGGAGCATTTCTCGTGTCATTGGCACTACGTCCCACATCGCTGTCCCGACCCACGTGGCTGAGCCCGAGGGTCTTCCGAACCGAATTTCTCGCCGGATTGGTCGTTGCTATCGCGTTGATCCCGGAGGCGATTTCATTCTCGATCCTGGCCGGCGTTGATCCGCAAGTAGGCCTGTTCGCATCGTTCACCATGGCCGTCACGATCGCCTTCACCGGTGGGCGGCCGGCAATGATCTCCGCAGCCACCGGGGCAATTGCCCTGGTTGTTGCGCCACTGGTTCGCGATTACGGCCTGGGGTATCTGGTTGCCGCCGTGATCCTCGGAGGGATCTTCCAGGTCGCTCTCGCCCTTGCGGGAGTTGCGCGACTCATGAGGTTCGTTCCACGTAGCGTTATGGTCGGTTTCGTCAACGCGTTGGCCATCCTAATCTTCAGCGCCCAACTGCCATACCTGATTGACGTGCCAGCATTGGTGTATCCGATGGTGGCGATTGGGATCGTCATCATGCTTTTTCTGCCACGCGTCACCAGCATCATCCCTGCCCCTCTGGTTGCAGTCGTGCTGCTGACCATCGCGACTGTGACGCTCGGCTTGACCGTGCCAAACGTCGGCGGTGAAGGTGAACTGCCTACCAGCCTGCCGACGCTGGGGCTGCCTGACGTTCCGCTCACGTTTGAGACCTTGCGTATCATCGCTCCCTTCGCCCTCGCGGTGGCGCTTGTCGGGCTCATGGAATCGCTGATGACCGCCAAGCTCGTCGATGACATCACTGACACCCACTCCAACAAGACCCGGGAGTCTTTTGGTCAGGGCATCGCCAACATCGTCACCGGCTTCTTTGGCGGTATGGGCGGCTGCGCGATGATCGGGCAGACCATGATCAACGTGAAGACCAGCGGGGCACGGACCCGCCTGTCCACGTTCCTCGCAGGCGTCCTGCTGCTGACCCTGGTTGTCGCGCTGGGGCCCGTCGTCGAGGTCATCCCCATGGCTGCGCTGGTAGCAGTGATGATCATCGTGGCCTATTCGACCTTCGACTGGCACAGCCTGAAGTCGCTGCCCCACATGCCTAAGAGCGAGACCACCGTCATGCTCGCCACCGTGATCGCCACGGTATTCACCCACAATCTAGCCATCGGAGTTGTTGTCGGCGTCTTGACGGCAACGGTGCTGTTCGCCCGGCGCGTGGCCCACTTGGTCACAGTCGACCGCCAGCCAAGCGTCGACGGGACTTCGATCACCTACTTCGTGCATGGCGAGCTGTTTTTTGCGTCCAGCAATGATCTGGTGTACCAGTTCGACTTCGCCAACGACCCTGACGAAGTGATTATTGACATGACTGGTGCACACATCTGGGATGCCTCCACCGTTGCCGCACTCGATGCGATTATCTACAAGTACGAAAAGCGCAACAAGAGCGTGGAGGTGATCGGAGTGAACGAGTACAGCACCGCGATGCGTACGCGACTCAAAGGCCGTTTGACCTCGGGACACTGATGGACGGCAACGGAGTTGGAGACGGCGTTCTCGTGCAGATCGGCGTCCTCGCAGAGCGCGTAGGACTGAGCATGCGGACCGTGCGCTACTACGAGGAAGTTGGACTCGTGGTCCCTTCCACCCGTAGCCCAGGAGGGTTTCGCCTGTTCGGGCCACTCGAGGAAGAACGACTTCGAGTGCTCAAGACCCTCAAGCCTTTGGGATTCACCCTTGATCAGATGCGCGAACTCGTGCACGTCCTCGACGCCGCTGGCGCCCCAAGCCTGACTTCGGCCGCCCGATCCGCACTTCTGGCAAAGCTGACCGCTTTACATCAGGACCTGGACCAACGTCGAGTGCGTCTCCAATTGCAACTGGACGCTGCCACACAACTCAGCACGGCTCTCCAACGCGCCGAAGAGTCACTAGGCAGCGCCTAGCCCAACAGGCACGTGGCGAACCTCATCGCTCGCGACAGTTATGCTGCAAATGGAGCGCCGGGAAGTCTGGTCGGCACGGCAGGACATGCCGTCAACTGATTGGAGCGCTCCTTGCCTTCCCCTGGCGTGATATTCACGCGCATCCCCCGAGCCAACCGCCGCTGGGTTGAAGAGCAACTGCGCGAGGAAACTATCGGCGGAGCCCTCCTGCTCATCGCAGCCGCACTAGCCATGATCTGGGCCAACTCCCCATGGAGCGCCCAATACGAGGCCTTTGTCTCGACAGTCATCGGCATCCCCGCCCTCCACTTGGACCTCACAGTCGGGGAATGGGCTGCAGACGGGCTGCTAGCCATCTTCTTCCTGGTTGTGGGGCTCGAACTCAAGCACGAACTGACTCTGGGAACGCTGTCGCGCCCAGCACAGGCTGCTGTGCCTATCGCCGCAGCCTTGGGCGGAATGCTTGTACCAGCTCTGATCTACACAGGCATCAACCTGTGGACTCCAGGCGGATCACCCATCGGTTGGGGCATCCCCATGGCAACCGACATCGCCTTCGCACTAGCCGTGCTCGCCATAGTCGGCCGTCGACTGCCGGTGGCCCTACGCGCTTTCCTGCTCACATTGGCCGTCGTCGATGACCTCGGCGCAATCACTGTCATCGCCCTGTTCTACACCGAGCACGTATCCCTCACCTGGCTCGCAGCATCCCTAATCTGTCTAGCGGGCTACGCGTGGGCACAACATCGCCGAATAACCACATGGTGGCTGTATGTGCCTCTTGCCCTACTGGCCTGGGGCTTCATGCACGCCAGTGGCATCCATGCAACCATCGCCGGCGTTGCAATTGGACTTCTCACTCGTGCGCGCCCAGACACGGGCGAAGAACAAGGACCAGCAGATCGAGTCCAACATCGGATTCACCCGCTGAGTGCCGGAATCGCAGTACCGCTGTTCGCCCTGACCGCCGCAGGGATTCCACTTGCCGGGATCAACGTTGTCGAGGCGCTCACCAGCCCGATCGCCCTGGGAATCGGGATCGGGCTCGTGGTCGGCAAGCCAATCGGCATCGTATGCACAGCGTGGCTCGTTGCAAGGTTCACTCGGGCCTCGCTAGCTCCATCAATCACCTGGGCCGACGTCACGGCAGTCGGCGTGCTTGCCGGAGTTGGCTTCACCGTCGCACTACTGATTGCAGAACTAGCCTACGAAGGAACAGCCCTGCTCCCCGATGCCAAACTCGCAGTCCTCGTGGCCTCACTGATCGCTGGAGTCCTCGCCTCCATAGTGCTTCTCGCTCGCGGACGGCACTACACGCCACTGCGAGCGCACTCGGACTGATGAGAGCACCAGGGGCGAAATCGCCGAAGCCATCGATGGAATTGCCACGGCAAAGCTTGACGTCACCCGTAGTCCGTTTGAACTGCGATTGATTTTGCGAGGTACCGATGCTGCCGGGCACCTCACACCAACAGGGGTAGGGACCCGTGCTGCCGTTCGGGCAGATCGCGTCAGTGTCGGGGTCATGGTCAGTCCATTTCACGCGGGTGAGCTCGGCGCCGTCGGATAGCGCTCCTTCGAGGTTGGCTCCCCTGAGATTTGCTCCGGTCAGGACTGCGTACCTGGAATCTGCATTCCTGGGCTCTGCTTTCGCCAGCTTGTTCCCCCCTGAAGTACGCACCCGTGTTTTCAGAGTGACTCATGTCAATGCGGTTCATCGTGGCGTTGTCGAACATCCCCACCTCATGGTTGCCTTTGGACAGGTCAGCGGCCGTCAGGCTCGCATCGCTGATGCGTGGATCCGTTGGTATTCGGCATGGCCAGCCCGGCCAGGTACGCCTTGGCGAGGTTCGAAGCGTCGAATACAAACGCCGCCTTCCCGGCGGACTTCAAATTGCCGATCGAAATGCTGTTCTTGAAGCCAACTGCTCTGCGAAATCAATGACGTTCTGCGTGCGACATCGCCGACGATCGGTTGCGAGTTCTCGGCAAATGCGCAATGACAACATCTCAGCGAACATGTATCCCGCTGACGTCTGTATCTCACTGACGTCGCAAGTTCTTTCTAATCGTATTCGCCGCCAATTCTGTGCGCGGTGGAAGGTTGGCGGAGTTCTACTTTCGAACCATGACAAATCTCCACTTCCTCACTAAACCAATGGTCGCGCTCGCAGCAATTTCCGTTAGTGCTTTGGGATTCGTCCAGCCCGCTCATGCGGCGGTAGGCGACTTCACGGAGATTTCGATGCCGGCCTACGCGGCACCATACGGAGTTGTCCTTGGGCCTGATGGCAACATCTGGGTAGCAAATGGAGGCGGCGCGAACGCCATCGCAAGAGTCACGCCGTCCGGCACGGTCACCAATTTCCCATTGCCTGGACCCGGGTCGAATCCTCGATTCATCGCAGTCGGCTCCGATCGCAATCTTTGGTTCACGGAGCAGTCAAGCAACAAGATCGGTCGGATCACCACGACTGGGGTGATAACGGAGTTCGCCGTGCCTACGGCTAACTCCGAGCCGTGGGGTATCGCTCCCGGCCCCGATGGGGCACTGTGGTTCACCGAGATCAAGGCCAACAAGATTGGGCGCATTACCACCGCCGGGGCTATTACAGAGTGGCAAATTCCTACGCCGAATTCGCAACCGTGGGGCATTACTGCAGCACCCAAGGGCGAGCCTCGGATGTATTTCACCGAGCAAGCGGGCGACAAGATTGGCTCCATCTGGATGTCGGGAACGATCTCTGAGGTGGCTCTGGCAGCGGGCTCAGCTCCTCGAGGTATCGCAGTGAGCGAGGATCTGGTGTGGTTTGCAGAATCTGGATCCGGGAAGCTCGGTCGGCTGGCGGACTCGACTCCGCTAGAAATCAGTTTCCCGAGCAACTCACAGCCGACGATGCTCGCTGATGGTCCCGGACCGTCCATCTGGATCACCATGAACGGGACCAATCAGCTGGTGCGCATGGCGGCCAATGGATCCGTAGTGGGTATGTACGCGCTGCCCGCCAGCGCCAGGCCTATGGGACTGGACATGGGATCCGACGGCAGCATGTGGGTGGCAGAGACCTTTCCTGGCAAGATCGCCAAGGTCCTTTCGGGGCAAGTTCCCATGATTGCCAGCCCTCCAGGGATTATGTCGCCCACGAATCCCAATGTGGGATCGGTTCTGACGGCAGCCAACGGAAGTTGGTCCTATGCACCCACTAGCTATACCTACGCCTGGCAGCGTTGCTCTAGCCAGGCCGTCAACACCTGTACAGCCCAGGTATCGACGGCGTGGCAGTACACCGTCCAGGCCGCTGACGCCAATCAATATTTGCGCCTGGGGGTTGCTGCGTCGAGCGCCAACGGCAAATCCACCACGGAATACTCAGCTCCAGTTTCAGTGGGCTCCAGCACCACGACACCAGTTGTGGTGCCAACGGCGCCGCCACCGACTGTGGTGCCCACGGTGACCACTGTTGTCGGACCTGCGAAGCAAAAGCGCAAGGCCACCAAGACCTATACCGCGCGCGTCTCGGCCAGTGCGACCGGAACAGTCACCTTCAATTTCCGTGCTGCTGGCAAGCAAGGCATCCGGCGCGCAGCAGTTGGTATCGGTGGTGTTGCGCAGGTGCGCTGGCGTGTTCCGGCTCGATGGCCGCGTGGGCTCACATCGGTCACGGCATCCTTCCAGCCTGCCGTGCCGTCAGCCTTCACATTCTCCAGTGGTTTCACGCAGACAAAGATCCGCTGAAGGTGGTTGCACATTCGACCTCGCCCTTGCCCCCACGAGAATGCGGCATCGAACACGGACAACGAGACATTCTTGATGCCATTGGTTCGCTGATCGTGAAATGCAGGAATGGCAACGCGTGAGTTGCCGAAAGGCAATCCAATGTGAGCGCCTCCTCACCCCAAACACCTGATCTCACAATCTACGGCGGCATCCCCAGATGTCACTAACGGGTTCCACAGCTCTACGGGATGGAAATACAAATGGATCGCAAAAGCATGGCTGGGATCCTGGTTTCGAGCCTTGCGGCCGCAATGATTCCGCTCGGTGCTCTGGCAGCACCGGCAGCACACGCAGACACCTATGTCGATGGTCGTGACTTTGGACTGCACGTGCCCCGAGTAGCTAATGGTGTCGTACCAACAGTGACGTACGGAGCGATCAGGTTGTGGGATTCCGGTGTCGCATGGGGACAAGTCGAGCAGCAACGAGGCAAGTATTGGTGGGTGGGGCTGGACCACGCCGTACAAGCGGCGCAGGCGCAGCGTGCGCAGATTCTGTACGTACTTGGATCACACCCACATGGGGTGCTTCTCGCGTCTCGCAGGGCACCTACCCGAATAAGGGAGCCGCCTCCAATCCGCGGCTTATGTCCGATTGGCGTCGGTGGGTGACTGCCGTTGTTAGGCGTTTTGGGCCATCGATCGATGCGTACCAGATCTGGAATGAGGCCAACCTCACGACGTTTTGGCAGGGAACTCCACGACAGATGGTCCTGTTGACGCTGGAGGCAAAGCGCATCATCCGACGTCTGGACCCAACAGCGGAGGTTGTTGCAGCAAGCAGCACTGTCCGGCTGAAGAGTACCTTCAACAGAATCTTCCCTCGTACCTGAACCAACTGCGACGTCCGGGCTGGCCTGTGGACGCCTTCGCTATCCACACCTACGGACCGAGCACAGCAACCCCTGCACTTCGCGCCGCATACGTATCGCGTGCTCGCGCGGCGCTTCGCAAAGCACACGCGGCAATCCGACCACTGTGGGACACCGAAGTGAACTATGGAACAAAAGGCCCCGGCTCGCACTACCCCGACAAAGACATCGGCGGAACCAAGGCAGCGATCTATGTCGCGCACACCTATCTGGACAGCGTGAGGCTGGGGGTCGCGCACACCTTCTGGTACTCGTGGTCTGCCAGGAACGATCTCCTGGGCGTCACGATGAATACCGGCTTCCCCAGTTCCACGGCGTTTCAGACCACATACGCGTGACTTGCCGGCGCTGTGGTGAGTTGCCGAAGCGGGCATGTGCGCCTCTGCCGAGTGAATCGAGCAGGCGTCCTATCGACGGTTGCATGGACAAGCACCGGCAGTTGCGGCGCATTCACAGTTTCCTAATATGCGACGCTCATGTGCGATGCCACCAATCGCTGTCAGGACATAACCCCTGGAACACATATGCGAATCGGCAGGATGCCCCGCTGGTTTGGATAGTGGCGACGCACACTCAGTCGCTACTCAAGCGTCCAGCCATGTGTCCCAAGATTCATCTCACCGAATCTTCATTGGTACCGCTTGATCTTCCGCAGTTGCGAGCCTGGACTGGTGCACTGGAGCGCTTCTCACGAGGCCTCACTCATGCACGCTGGCTTGGAAGAAGCATTGATCCAAGCTCAAGGCGACGAGGGATCTCCGAAACGTGGAACAAGTGACGGCAAGAATTACCTCGCGCATGCTGCGACTGCAGTCAAGCGCAGCCGCAGTTCGCCGCACATTTGGACTGCCGCACTGACGCCCGCCGCACCTCGCGGAGACATGAAGTGAGCAGACGCACCGTGGCATCTGCGGTGCGTCAGGTGGTGTCCGGTAACAGCGTGTCCGGATGGCATCGCCTGCTCGTGCAAACACGACCAGTAGCCAGGGCAATCGGCCACGCAACAGTGCGCAACTCACGAACTACTGCACAGCCCTCGATACGACTCAAAGGTAAACCAGATCACGCTTCGCCAGTCCTGGTGGTTGCGCTCCTAATGCAACCCGATGATTCACACAACTGCCGGGCGAGGGAGCTACAAAGAATGGGCACCCGACTCTGTGAAATTTGTCATTCACACGATGCGCATGTGAAGTTGGGGCAACTCACTTGCGCTGATCCGCACAACGCGCGCGGACAATTCCGAACCGAGCATGTCCAAGAGCAGATTCATCAATTCGTACATGGACGAAGAGTCGATGTACTGCGTAGCAAATGTCATTTCCGTGCGACCTAAGTCCAAATCATTATGCACGGCGACCGTCGAACCCTGAAAAATGAGGAACAGTTCTTTCACCTCTGCTTCACAGAGATCAGGGTATGCAAACTCCACAGTCACTTCGAAATCGACCGCGCAACCTCCCGCTGCTACAGCAGGGCAGGGCATGGTGAGGGCGTAGGTAGGGCATCCAAGAAACGGAGAGCTCGTTTGGCCTAACACTGTGCTCATGCTCACCGCGCATTGACCTTGGACAGGTAGAGCGGGAGGCGAAGCAATTGACTTGCAATGCGAGTCAACGCCCACGGCACTCTTTCTCGCGTGAATCTGCAATTGCTCATGAGGAATGGTGCACACGCGCGAACACTCGTGGCGCTAGCCAGATCCCTCACGGCCGTCAGATCCCACGAAAACTTCCGTCGCTGAAATCTCAATACACGCCTGGGCGGATGTTCAGTCAGATGCTTGCCGAAGTTCATAGTTGGCACACGTCCGATACATTGATCGATGAGTGTCTGTAACAGTGGAATCGAAATCACAACAATCGAACAAGTACTCATTGATCTGTGCCGCCAGTACTTTGTGGCCGCGAACTGACTAGGTGTAGACGCGAAGTCCCCGAACTAGTAAGCCACCGGCAGCAGTCAGCCATAGCAAGGTCCTCGACCAAGAAGTTGATCAACTGGATGCGTTTCAGCACCCACTTCACCGAGTCACGCACCCACATGGCTTCGTGGCTTTCCCCAGCCAAGCGAGTCACAGTTTCCCGCGTCGACTGAATCGCATCCAGGGCTTCACTACCCATTGCATCAAGGGATAGAGCCTGATCGGCCAGGTGAGGCATGTCGGCGGCCATTTGGCTCCCTACGATCTTCAGGTTTGCGGTGAGAACCTCTTCCGCAAGCAGATCCAATGCCGCTGCCAATCTCGTCCACCAAATAGCCTGCTTCAAGTAGGCATGCGGACACATTGCCAATTCGCAGATCTCCTGGGTAGCGATCAATTCGCGTCGTGAGTCGATTTCACTTGCTTGGCTCATTACTGCCTCCTCGCGTGGACTCGTTGCACTCAGATTGCCATCGAACTGTGCCCAATTTGATTCTGGGGAGGTGACAGCTATGTGTCAGCACGATTCGGCAATTGGATCCCTACACACTGGTAGGAATGTGTGGAATTACACCAGCCATGCCCTTCAGGCGCTAACCGCGATTGCCGTCAATTGGACTGCCGCTCGTTGGGTCGCCGATGAGTTTGATTCACGCCAACTCGCGATGGAGCAAGATTCAAACACCGTTGACAGGGGATGACTCATTGCGCCTGACCCATCCTCTTTCGCACTTAAGATGAGTGGGACTGTCACGACCTAGACGTTTGCAGACGAAGTCAACTGCGACTGGAGAAACGTGACAAAACGCTTGAACCCTGAGGAATTGGATGATTCAGGATGTGTCCGAGAACCCTCGAGGACACCTAGCATCGCCGCCAATGCTGCCGCAATCGGCATATCGGTGATCTCCGCATCCTCCACGACTTCTGGTCCGTGCAGGTGCTCCGACAGTAGATTGAGGTCACCTATGACATGAACCCCACTGGCGCGAATCGCATCGACGTACACGCTCGCGAACTCGGCCGCCCGATCCAGTGCCCACTGCGGCGTCTGTAACCGCGCCTCGTCAGGCCCGGGCATTCGTCTTTCGATCATCCCCTTAATCAGCCCGTCATGTACTTTGTCGCTGTACGGGCCCCAGCCCATGGCTCCTCCAACCGCGATGTTCAGGTGACGAAGCAGTTCGGCTTCAGCCAGTGTCATCGAGCGATTGGGCGCAGCGTCCCGGTGATTAAGAAGGGTCCCACCGGGCAGACCGAGCAGCCGCTCGAAACTCAGGTAGATGCCATCACGGTTGGCGTCGTCAACGACAACGACGGTCAAGTTCTCTGGACCGACCAGTGCAGCCCAACGCTGGACAACGCGGTCATGGTGATGACGATTCCAAAACGTTTGCGGCTTGGGCTCCGCGAACTCAGAGGCAAAGATCTGGTGCAGCCAAGGCTCATATCCAGTCTCGTAGCCAGACTTCAGGATCTGCTGCCAGGCCGAGGGCAGAATGCGTGCCAAGTTACGAAGAGTGACAACAACATGGATGCGTTTCCGGCCGACCTGACTGACGATACGCTCGGCGATCTCGTTGCTGGACTCAGCGAAGAACTCACTCGAGCACACTGTTGTGCCCTCGTATAAGTGCGCGCTACGCACGAAATCCTTCCAGGCATTCGGATCAGGCGCCGCTGATCCCCCGACGCGCCAGCCCAACCTCCTGTCCATGGCCGAGGAGGCGATGAGTCGATGAGCCTGTCGGGTGCCCGGGTAGCGGATCTTCAGGGTTTCCAACACCGGTCGGCTATTAGCGAGCGAAGCCTGAATGGCGGTAGTGCCCGTCTTGTGCACGCCAATATGCAAGACCATGCCACCAGGAGCCAGCAGGAGAGAAGACCCTTCAGAATCTGCAGTCACTCCCAAACCCTACCTACAAGGGCTGCACCTGGGCTTCGTCAGCACCTGCGAGTACAAGCGCAACTCGGATCCGTAGCCGAGCACGCGCACACAGTTGAATAGCTGCTGCGAGCACTCACAACTGTGCTTCACCAGCATCGGCGCGTGGACCCCCGAAATGACCAAGGATCCCCGATTTTCACAGGGACCCACTGCTGGGCCAAGGCCCATGTAGTTGAACGTTCAATCTGTAGCGGGGAGCAGCTGAAGATGCAAGGGCTTTGGTTGCGTGCCCTGCGAGTTACCCTCACAAACGAGCACTTCTGCACCCCTTTCTGCACTTCCCTGAGGGTGCAAGCCTGCACCCACCCCGCGCACTGTCGACCAATCTAACCTCAGGGACGTTTCAACCTTTAGCAGCGCAAAGCCATCAATGCGTATACGAATTCACCACGCCGTTGGGCATTGCATCCGCCACTAGACATGAGGCTCCTGTTCATGCGGCGAGTGCCTTGAGTTGATGACGTAGTTGCCTCACGATCTCTGGGTCTGCGCTCGTGATCACGTTGTCCATCTCGAAAGGATCTTTGATGAGATTGAAGAGTTCTTCCTCTCCGTCGCGATCAATTTCTCTCACGCTACTTCCGATGTCGGTCACTCGGAGCGCTCAAAGGCTTGGGTCACTATCTAATGTATCCCCACTGTGGTTAACTGAATCCATGGAATGCGAGCCCTCCCTGCAGAGTCGAATCGTCTTTGGCGACGATCACTCTGCCGGTGCAGACATCGCATTTAGGTGGATCACTGCACACGAATGGCCCACGTGGGACCTTGACATTGTCTCCGTAACACCTCCGGATCCGAGCTTTGTCTCCTTGATCACCTCAGACCCCTTGCGTGAAGTGCAGCCCGAACACCCTCGGACGATTCCAAAGTCATGCGAATTGAAAAAGGTCCGATACCTGACTGCTTCAGGGGACCCACGAATCGTGCTCAGCGAGGGCCTCGGGGTTGGCCTCACGGTTATCGGAGCGCGCGGGAGCGGAATCATGAAGGCGCTCCATTTGGGCAGCACTGCTGAGCGGCTGGCGAAGTCTCCAAATGCACCTGTTGTCATCGCACGGCGCTCAGAACGGATACATTCAATCCTCGCTTGTGTCGACGGTTCCCCTCATTCGGATGCCGCCATCGCAGCACTCGTCAAGATGCCTTGGATAGCCACGACGCACGTGACTGTGCTCGCCGTTGATCACGATTTGGATTGGGATTCGGAAGTGCCATCCTTACGTGAGAAGGCTGAAAACTCTGCGCGGATATTGCGCGACTGTGGCGCAAAGGTGTCAGTGAAAGTCCTGCTCGCTGATCCGACTGTGTCGCGACTCAACGCCAAGTACCCGATCTTCGACATGCTCGATTCATTGGCCCCGGATTTTGTTGCTCTGGGCACGAAGGGGCGCCGGGGTCTATCTCGTGCGCTGATGGGATCGATCGCAAACGACGTCACTCAGTACGCAGAATGCTCCGTGCTACTAGCCCATGGCCACTGAGTCGACTTCAACAACGATACTGGCCGCGCGGATACGCCGCGGACTCCGCCATATTCGGTCACAGTTGCCCGAGTTTAGGGCTTCCGACAAGGTTGAACCATGGATCCCAATGATCTAGTAGCCACACTCACGGACCCCATCTGGATCCTCATCGCATTTGCTGCGGGCTTCCTGTGTCGCGCCATTGGTCTGCCACCTCTGGTGGGGTACCTCGCTGCCGGCTTGGGCCTGCATGCTTTCGGTGCCGAAACAGGTGCCCTGCTCGATCAAATCGCCGATGTAGGCATCATCTTGCTGCTCTTCACGGTCGGACTCAAGCTCAATCTGAAATCTCTCTTCAAGGCCGAGATCTGGGTGGTCGGAACCCTCGAAGTCACGCTGGCCACGTTCGGCTTCACCGGTGTTATCTGGTTGCTCGCATTCACTCAGACAGGGCCCTTTTCAGGCTTGGACCTGCGTGCTGCATTACTGCTGGGCATTTCGCTGTCATTCTCAAGCACAGTCTTCGCAGTGAAGGTGCTTGAGGACCGGGGCGCGGCATCGAGCAGACACGGAAAACTGGCGATTGGGGTGCTCGTCCTACAGGACTTCATTGCCGTCATCATCCTGGCCGCATCGGCGCAGGCGTGGCCGAGCGTCTGGGCTCTAGCTCTGGTCCTGCTCATTCCTGCGCGTCCACTTCTCGTCCGCGTGATGAACAGCAGCGGTCACGGTGAGTTGCTCCTGCTGTTCGGTGTCGCAGCAGCCCTGTCCGGCAGCGCACTGTTCGATGCTGTCGGCATCAAGGGAGCCGTAGGGGCGCTTGCTGCCGGACTCCTCCTTTCCAACACCGAGAAGGCCGATGAGCTCAGTAAGAACATGCTGGGCTTGAAGGACATTTTTCTCGTGGGCTTCTTTCTCAGCGTCGGCATGACACAGTTCCCGGATGGGATAGGCATCGCCATCGCAGCGGCCCTGATCTTGATACTGCCGCTCAAGGCCCTGCTCTATTTCCTACTGTTCTCCATGCGGTTCCTGCGAGCGCGCACCTCTTGGCAGGCGAGCCTGGATCTCGCCAACTACAGCGAATTTGGCTTGATCCTGCTCGTTGTCGCCGCTGGCGTGGGCTGGATTCCTTCGATATGGATCGCCGTCTTGGCTTTGGCGATCATCGGATCGTTTGCGATCTCCGCGCCTATCGCTGAGCGAGGGGATGTGTTCTACCGACACGTGCGGGCAAGTCTGAAACGCCACGAGCGAGCTCGACGACTACCAGGAGATGAAGATCTTCACGTGCTCGACATCGACTACGTAGTCTTCGGGATGGGCCGCATTGGCTCGCATGCCTACAGCGCACTGAACGCTCAACACCCTGGCCGGGTGCTCGGCGTTGACATGGACAGCGCGCGCATCGCACGAGCGCAGGCACACCAGCAGACGTGCGTCGTGGGAGATGCCACCGATCCCGAGTTCTGGTCGAGGACTGATGGTCTCGTTGAACATCTGTCGTGGGTCCTGCTCACCATGTCTTCACACGAAGCCAACGTGGCAGCTGTCGAATTGCTACGCGAGCGCGGCTTCGTTGGCAAGATCGCCGCAACATCGACCTTCCCCGACGATGCGCAGGACCTCCGTAACCTTGGCGTGGATCTCGCTTTCGATGTGTACGCCGAAGCCGGGGCCGGATTCGCAGCACACCTGTCACAACGCATCGCCGAGGAGTGACGGCTCTCTCAAGCCGTATTGAGTAACGGACAACAGGCATGAGCGCACAACCATATGCAAATCTGCAACACGTGGGTCTCGTAAAACTCGCTCCGATCCCCAACGGCGATCCCATATACCAAGCCGCCACGGGTGACACCCACGCTCTCGCCGGCTAGAGCAAATTCGGGCTGATTGGCTCGTCCATGATCAGAGTGCGCACTCTGCCTGCGACACTTTCACCGCGATGAGAGTCGATCATTAGGCATCAATCCAGCACCCCCCATTGCATTTTCGTCGTCAATCTCGCATCGAATTGTCGATCCGATCGACGAAGGACTGGACTCGCAGGACGGCTTGTTCGATGTCGGAGGCGAGACCGAGTTCGTCGAGACCTTCAGTGGCCCGAACGTACATTGACGGCCAATGGGGCAACGCAACGAGTACGGGCGGCCAGCGCTGCTTACTCCGACCCTCGAAGACAGCGACACACGCAGCACGCGTTTCGCTCAGGGTTTCGTCAACTAGCAGCGCTTCGAGAAGTTGCAGGTCAACCAGATCGCGCCCTCGATCATTCGCACGTGGCTCATCAACAGGCTCGGTGCAACCGTGGAGCTTCTGTGCGACCTGCCATGGCAGTGTCATGCACGGCACTGCCCCGCTGTTCGCTAGACCCACGAGCGCCAGAGCCTGGGAACTGACCTTGTCGTAAGAATCGCCGTTGCCCGCTTCGCTCGGAGAGACCTCGATCGGTACCGACACGAAGGGTTTGCCTTGGTAGTGGATCTTCGCAGTGAATCGGAATGCATCAGAACCCAGCACCGGAACCTCGAATGCAACCGGCGGCGTGAACACGGCAGTGAATCCCTCCCACCCTTGCGCACCTGCCTCGGCGAGCATTTCGTGGACGGCAGCGATGTCACCTCGAATGACGGCGTCAAGGACCTTAGACGTTCGGGACTGCGGGATGCCTCGCCGCAGTTCCAGGGAGACGCCTCCTTTGACCAGAAGCAGCGGATCCCCGTGATCGTCGGTCAGCGCCGAGAAGAACTGGGTCACGACTAGAACACCGACGTGCTGCTGGAGCCGACCAAAGACGATTCCCTCGCGCTTCGCAGCGGCCGCCAGGCGATCTCGCAATGCCCGCAGATTCGAAGGGGAGGCGTCATAACGCGACGTCATGCCCGTCGCCCGCTATTCGTGCCACGCTCATCGATCCGAGTGTGCAATGCCCGTGCCTCGTCCCGCCGAAGTTCACCTTGGGCTTCGGCTTGATCGAGCGCCAGACGTAGTTGGTAAGGGTCGGTGCCGTCGGCCAAGCAGTCTCGGACGGTACGGGCAACCGTGGTGACGGGAATATCGTCGACCTCGGTGACATCGCCCATCGCAAGGTCCCGGCGATGCAGGCGATACAGCTCACCACCTGCCCCGCGCGGGTGATTGGCGCGCGGCACGGTCAGATGAATGCGCGATGGGTTGACGTCGGAGAGCCCGTGCAGCACCAACGCCGACTCGTCGGAAACCACGCCCCTGCCCAGCGTCCAGGCAACCGCCTCAGCCAGATCGTCATGCCGGGTGCGCGGCAAGACGGGCACCCGATAAGCACCCCGACCCACGCGCTCCAGCCGTCCACGGGCAGCCATCACCCGCAACGCAGCAGGATCCACGCCAATGGCTCGGGCATCACGCGTGGTGATGTACCCGTGCTGCTCCACGGCTCGCTCGAGCACCCGATCCCTCACATTCATGTGCTAAAGCGTATCAAATTGATACGGATAAGCACACACAAGCACTTCAGAACCTCACCGCAAGTATGGGTGCAGATTGCCCAGGGCTGCATTCCCCCCGGGGTGCAATGAGACCCGGATCCAAGACTGCCGCCGCCTGCACCGAGGGTGCAGCCGGCAGGTGCACCGGGTGCAGGCTGCCGCCTACTTTGACCTCTCGGGAGAGGCTGAAAATCATGCTGAAATAGGACAAGACCTCCCAGATTTGGGAGGTCTTGAACCTAATTTGGTAGCGGGGAGAAACTGAGGATGCACGATCTTTGGGTTGCGTGCCCTGCGAGTTACCCTCACAAACGGTCACTTCTGCACCCCCCGCTGCACTCCCCTGAGGGTGCAAGCCTGCACCCACTCCGCCCACTTTCGAGGAAGTTATGCGACTTGGACGGCTTCCCTGACCTTGGCTGACACAGTCTTGGGAACGAGATAACCAAGTGACGACCCAAGCTGTGGCAACGCGGGCAGGAGTTAAGTCTCACAGTCTCGTCGCCCGTTCGGGCACCAAAACCCACGGTGGC
>JAQTZL010000010.1 GCA_028687755.1 Candidatus Nanopelagicales bacterium | reverse complement strand
ACAACGCCATGAACTGAATCTGACGCGCAGAAGGGCGCCGTCCCGAAGAACGACGCCCTCTAACTTTGTCTGTCATCGCAACCCCTGCACTACTCAGGTGTTGCATCGACCCCTAGAACCCAAGATTCGCGCCGCGGGCCCTGAAGAACTTGTGAACTTATACAGCTTTGGTTTCCCAGAAAATCGCTGCGATTTCGTCAATCTTTGCAAGGAGCTGGTCAGCAACTGCAACATCGACGGTGCCCTTGGTGCCACCGGCACCGGCAAGCTTGGTGGCCTGGTTGAACAGGTCATTGAGCTGGGGGTACTTCTCAAAATGAGGAGCCTTGAAGTAATCAGTCCAGAGCACCCAGAGGTGTTCCTTAACCATGGTTGAGCGGGTTTCCTTGATCGCAACAGCGCGTGCCTTGAAATCAGGGTCGTCTGAACCGTGGTACTTCTGCATGCAAGCCTTCACTGACTCTGCTTCAAGACGTGCCTGAGCTGGGTCGTAAATGCCGCAAGGCAAATCGCAGTGTGCATAAGCCACGAGACGTGGTGAGAACAAACGCATGTGATCCCTTTCGTTGGAGATTGGGCCAAGCCTAGCCCGTGGCTTTCCAGCCCTACGCAAGGATGCAGTCATGGCGCCGCTCACCACGATCCAGATCATTGGACCGTCGATGGAGCCGGCATTGCGTAACAACGAGGTTTGGCTAGCCAGGCAGGGAGCCAAGGCTCGCCCAGGGCAGGTCATCGTCTTTTATGAACCAGGTCGAACCGGGCTGCTCGCAGTGAAGCGGGTGTCCCATGCGGTTGCCGAGGGCTGGTGGGTCATTGCTGACAATCCAGAAGGGGCAATCGATAGTTCGCGGTACGGAGCGGTGCCCTTTGATGCGGTGGTGGCTCGTTTGGTGGTGCGGATTCGGCCACTGTTTCGAAGGTCATAGTCATAACGCACGTGTTGCCGGCGTGATCTAGATACGCTGACTCGATGTTCGCTGTTTACGCATCCGGCATCAATGCCGACGAGCCCCTGTCCGTTCTCTCCGTAGGGGAAATTGATCCGCTGCCAACGCCTGAAGATTGGGTAACGGTCAATGTGAAGGCCGTGAGCCTCAATCATCATGATCTCTGGGCGCTCAAAGGTCAGGCCCTCAGCGCAGATCAAGCCCCGATGATTTTGGGTACAGATGCAGCGGGCATTACAGAAGACGGCAGAGAAGTCATTGTGCACGGTGTGATTGGTGATCCGGCAAAGGGTCGAGGCGACGAAACTTTAGATCCCAAGCGTTCATTGCTCAGTGAGGTCTACTCAGGTGCGATGGCGACGCAGGTACGTGTGCCAGCTCGCAACCTGATCGATAAGCCAGCAGAACTTTCATTTGAACAAGCCGCATGTTTGCCAACTGCTTGGCTCACTGCTTACCGGATGCTGGTGACCAAGTCAGGGGCTCAGGCAGGTGACCTCGTGTTGGTTCAAGGTGCTGCAGGTGGCGTCGCCTCTGCGGCAATTGTGCTGGCAAAGGCTTTAGGTATGCGCGTATGGGCCACCTCGCGCGATGAAGCAAAGCGTGCTTGGGCACAAGAGCTTGGTGCTGAGCAGGTTTTCGAAACAGGCGCTCGTCTCCCTGAAAAAGTTGATGCAGTTATTGACTCTGTAGGTGAAGCAACGTGGTCGCATTCGCTGCGGGCACTGCGTCCGGGTGGCACTATCGTCACCTGTGGTGCCACATCAGGTGGTGGCGCCAATGCCGATCTCAATCGGGTGTTTTTCCTTCAACTTAAAGTTGAAGGATCGACGATGGGAACGGCAGAAGAACTTCGTGGGCTTGTAGCACTATTGATTCGCTCAGGTGCTCGCCCAGTAATTGATCGGGTACTCCCATTAGCAAGTGCCGCTGAAGCCTTCGCTGCAATGAATGGCGGAGAGTTGCGCGGCAAGATCGTGATGACGCTCTAGTTATTCATCTTCCTCGTCATCGAGGCGAGCTAGCCATGTGGCTAGCCGCTCGATGGGAGTTTCAAACTCTGGATTGAGATCGACGAATTCACGCATGCGCTCACCGAGCCACTCAATGCTTACCTGTTCCTCGCCACGGCGTCGCTCGAGTTCCTCAATGCCTCGGTCAGTGAAATACATGATCAGCTTCGTGGTGCAAAGGCCTGCTCGACCAATGCGTGCTGCTCTTCTTCGTGACGTGCATGCACACCTACTGCAGGTGATGACGAAGACGGACGCGTAACACCAGTGATCGGACGATTGAGAATCGCAGGCAAGTTCATCGCCATGAAACTCCACGCACCTTGGTTTGCTGGCTCTTCTTGAACCCAGCGAACTTCAGCATTGTCCATACCCTGCAAGGCTAAAGGCAATGTCTTATGTGGGATTGGATAAAGGCGTTCAACGCGAACAATCGCAACGTCGTTTGCCCCGGTCTTTTCGCGGTGAGCGAGGAGGTCGTAGTAAACCTTGCCGCTGCACAGCAACACTGTCTTCACGTTTGCTGGATTGACCGCTGGATCACCAATAACCGCACGGAAGGTTCCTGTAGTGAAGTCAGCCTTCTTAGAAGCCGCAGCCTTATTGCGCAATAGCGACTTCGGAGTGAAGATCACCAATGGGCGAGTGAGCTTGCCGTAAACCTTCCAGCGCAACAGGTGGAAGTACGAAGCAGGTGTTGATGGATAGGCAACAGTCATGTTGTCTTGAGCACAAAGTTGCAAGAAGCGTTCAATGCGAGCTGACGAGTGGTCAGGGCCTTGGCCTTCATAGCCATGAGGCAGCAGCAAGGTCACTGCTGATCGCTGACCCCACTTTTGCTCACCCGATGAAATGTATTCATCAATGATGGTCTGTGCTCCATTGGCAAAGTCACCAAATTGTGCTTCCCACATGACAAGAGCATCAGGGCGTGCAACCGAGTAGCCATATTCAAAGCCCATTGCTGCGTACTCACTCAAAAGTGAGTCATAGATTGAAAGCTTCGCGCCATCGCGGTAGCACTGCTTGAGCGGCTTGTATTGCCAGCCGGTGTTGCTATCAACGATGACACCATGGCGGTGGCCGAAGGTGCCTCGACGTGAGTCTTGACCGGCAAGGCGGATAGTGCGGCCTTCCAGGAGGAGTGAGCCGAACGCAAGCGCTTCACCCATGCCCCAATCAATTTCATCAGCGGCAACCATTTGTGCACGTCGCTCAAGTTGTGGCTGTAAGCGAGGGTGAACGGCAAAGCCTTCTGGCATATGCAACTGCGAAGCGATGATGGTGTCGATCTGCTCTTGCGTGATCGAAGTATCAACTTCGCAGGCAGGAGTTTGGCGAGTGAGTTCGCGACTTCCGCGTTCAATGATGTCTTGAGCAATATCGCTGAAGGCCTGCTCGGGGTCGATCTTGGTTTCTTGGAAGATGCGCTCGAGCTGACCTTGGAAGTGCTTCAAGGCTTCATCGGCTTCTTCCATAGTGATGTCACCGCGACCAATGAGCGCCTCTGTGTAGTGCTTACGCACTGAGCGCTTGTTGTCGATGATCTTGTACATGAGTGGTTGGGTGAGCGATGGATCGTCACCTTCATTGTGACCGCGGCGGCGGTAGCACACCATGTCGATCACGACGTCCTTGTGGAACTTCATGCGGAATGCGAAGGCAAGTTGCGCAACACGCACAACAGCCTCGGGGTCATCACCATTCACGTGGAAGATCGGTGCCTGAATCGTGCGGGCAACGTCAGTTGAATATGTTGACGAACGGCTGTAGCGCGGGCTTGTGGTGAAACCAACCTGGTTGTTCACGACGATGTGAATCGTTCCTTCAGTGCGGTAGCCCTGAATCTGTGACATTTGCAAGGTTTCAAGAACTACGCCTTGGCCAGCGAATGCAGCGTCACCGTGCATGAGGATCGGAAGCAAGCGATCGCGTTGATCCTTAGGCAGCAGGTCTTGCTTTGCGCGCACGATGCCTTCAAGGACAGGGTCGACAGCTTCCAGGTGTGACGGGTTGGCAGCGAGATACACGCCAGTGGTGGCACCATTTGGAGCAGTAAATGTTCCCGATGTTCCCAAGTGGTACTTCACGTCACCGGAGCCTTGAACCATTTCCGGGCCAAAGTCGCCTTCGAATTCACGGAAGACCTGTGCGTATGACTTACCCGCGATGTTGGTGAGCACATTCAAACGACCACGGTGTGGCATGCCGATTGCAACCTCTTGCAACTGTGCGTCTGCTGCATCAATCATGATCGCGTCAACCAGTGGAATAAGTGAATCGCCGCCTTCGAGACTGAATCGCTTTTGTCCGACGAACTTGGTTTGCAGGAATGATTCGAGTGCTTCGGCTTCGTTGAGTTTGCGAAGGATGCGTAATTGCTCTTCGCGTTCTGGTCGCACAAACGGGGCTTCTACCTGATCCTGAATCCACTTGCGTTGCTCTGGATCTTGGATGTGCATGTATTCAATGCCGATAGTGCGGCAATAAGAATCGCGCAATACCTTCAAGATGTCGCGGAACTTCATTAGCTGTTCGCCGCCGAACCCACCGGTAGGGAAGACGCGATCAAGATCCCACAAGGTGAGGCTATGCGCCATGGTGTCCAGGTCTGGGTGTGCTGGCTGATGTGCTTCAAGCGGATCAACTTCGGCGAGCAAGTGACCACTGACTCGGTAGGCGTTAATGATTTCCTGAACGCGTGTTGCCTTGCTGAGGTCCGTCTCATGGCTAGCGGAGATGTCCTTGGCCCAACGAATTGGCTCATAAGGAATGCGCAGTGAGCGGAAGATTTCGTCGTAGAAGCCATCCTTGCCAAGGAGCAATTGATGAATCCGGCGCAAGAATTCACCTGATTGCGCACCTTGAATGATGCGGTGGTCGTACGTGGATGTGAGAGTCAAGATGCGTGAAACAGCGTTACGAGCAATGGATTCTGCAGATGCGCCTTCCCATTCAGCTGGGTAATCCAAGGAACCCACACCGATGATGCACCCTTGACCTGTCATCAAGCGAGGAACCGACATGTTCGTGCCCAAGCCACCAGGGTTGGTGAGTGACATGGTGGTTCCAGCAAAATCATCGACCGTGAGCTTGTTATTGCGAGCCTTGCGAACGGTGTCTTCATAAGCGGCATGGAACTGAGCGAAGTCCATATCTTGTGCACCCTTGATGCTCGGTACCAAGAGTTGACGCGTGCCATCAGGCTTGCTCATGTCGATGGCCAGACCGAGATTGACTTGATCAGTAGCCACAAGCGCAGGCTTGCCATCAAGCTCGGTGTAGCGGCCATTCATTTCTGGAATCTCTGATGCGGCCTTAACAATGGCAAAGCCGATGAGGTGAGTAAAGGAGACCTTGCCGCCACGGGTGCGAGCTAAGTGGTTGTTGATGACCACACGGTTGTCTTCGAGGAGTCGAGCAGGCACTGCGCGAACGCTGGTTGCTGTTGGAACGGTGAGGCTGGCTTCCATGTTGGTCACAACGCGTGCTGCGGGACCCTTGAGAACAACAGCGCTGGCATCGGCTGCCTTTGGTGCAGCAGTAGGTGTGGCAGGAGCACTCGTTGGCACTACAGCGGTCGGTGATGCTGGGGCAGCGGGCGCAGCAACTGGGGCACTAGGAGTGGCGGTCACTGGACGGGCACCAGCTGCTGAAGGTGGCGTGTAATCGGCAAAGAACTCCCACCAATGTGGGTCTACTTTGTTCTTGTCCTGCTTATAGAGGTCGTAGAGCTCTTCAACGAGCCACTCATTAGCGCCGAATGGGTCCATGGATTCCGTGGCCACTGCCGATCCTCTCGCACACAGGAGTGCTATTTGCTCGCGATAAAAGCGCTTCTCGGATTCGAGTTGCGCAGAACCCCAAGATTAGCCCTTCCATTGCCCCGTGCCCAGAGAACGGCAAGGTGGTCCTCGTCTCAATCACGCTGGGTTTGGATCCTGCCATAACCCGATTTACAGTAAGAGCGTGCTTTCCCCACGTTTTCGTCGCATCAGCGTCGCCTTAGGTCTGTCCGGCGCCCTGATTGGAGTGACCTCGCCCGCGATGGCGGTCGCGCCGTACCCAGATCCGCCAAAAATTGCAGCGGTCACGCCATCGGGAAGTGGATCGCTTCAGATCTCTTACGTCTTGCCGGTGAATAACTTCAGTTACCCCGTGACAGATGTGCAGGTGACTTCTAATGCTGGTAACACTTGGTCGAGCTGCGGCACGGTTGATGGAGTGTGCAAGGTTGGCGGGCTCACCAATGGATTGCGCTACATCGTTGCGTTGCGTTCGGTGAACTCTGCAGGACCGAGTGAGCCCAGTGCCAAAGGTGCAGGTGTTCCGGTTGTTCCAACCGCAGAAGACGCAGACAAGTTAGCCAAGCTTCCGCGTTCGCGTGTCAATGTCACCGCACGTTTTGATGCTGCGAGCAATGATCTCGGTGTGGATGGGTCGGTAACCCGGGTAGGTATCGGCACCTTGCCGCAGTTGAGATTCACCCGCGATATTCCTAATAAAGCGGTTGTGGAACGTCACCTCACTGTGTCTGCAACCTCGGACTCGACTGGTGCAACGCAACTGGTTCCCGGTCGTTGGGCTTGGCAGGATGCGCGCACAATCATTTACCGGCCAACAGGTTTTTGGCCTGGCCACTCAACGATTACCATCACATCGTCATTGGACTCAGCCAATCTTGGTGTGAGTGGTGGTTCAACGTTGGTTGGTAGTTCAAACCTTGGTACGACCTACAGTTTCAAAACTGCCCGTTCGCTCGTGGGCCGGGTTGATGGCAGTGCGCACGTAATGAATGTCTATATCGATGGTCAAAAAGTGAAGTCTTTTAAAATTTCACTAGGCGGACCCGATTGGCGCACTCGTAATGGCGTCAAGGTCATTAGTACGAAAAAAGAGCCCCAAAAGACCTACACCAGTCAGGCTCTGGGTTTAACCGCTCCTGAGGATCAGTACAGCCTGGATGCCAAGTGGAACACTCGACTGACCCCATCAGGAGAGTTCATTCACTCGGCACCGTGGGCCGTAAGTCGATTGGGTAAATGGAACGGTTCGCACGGTTGCACCAACATGTTCGAAGACAACGCGAAGTGGATCTTTGATAACACCATTCCAGGCGACGTGTTCATCTACACGAATACCTTGGGTGAAACCGCAGCCCCCGGTAATGGCTCCGGCGGCCTGTGGAACATCCCATGGACAAGTTGGGTGCGTAAATCTGCCCTCGGCGGGCTGCCATTGCCAGTACCGGTACCAACGCAGGTACCCACTCCAGCGCCAAGCACCTCCAGCGTGCCTGCCCCGAGTTCACCAACTCCAGGACCATCAACGGTTACCACCTAGCCTGAACAACTGGCAGGATTGGCGCCATGAGTTTCATGAGCCGCGTTGTGGGTGCCTTGGGTCCAAATCGAAGTTTGGCAGAGCGCGTGGCGCTCTTTGCTGCTGCTGCAGCTGTTGGTCCATCGTTTGAGCCGGGTTTACAGCCACGCAAGACTATGGACCAAGCAATTGCTACGGGTGTTATTTCGGCTGCCACACTCTCGTTAGTAACAGCGACTCAGAGCAGCATTGATTCGCTCGGCAATGCAGTCATGAAGACTCGCGGTGTTGATCGCACCAACGCCACATCAGCGACAAAGTTGATGTTCAATGTTGGCACAAACCTTGCTGTCGCTGGAATAACAGAAGGCATCGCCCGTGCGCTCCCAGCGCACGAGGATGAGCAGTTGCGCCGCGGTTTAACGCGTGTGGCTGCTCAACGTTCTTCCAAAGTCGCACTTGCCGGAGCTGCGCTGAGCGGAATCATCGGAACCTTTGACCTGATTGGTCAGAAGGTTCCGGGGTTGCGTTGGACCTCATATGTCCCATTGGCATTACCGGCAGGCATCGCTGCTTCGGCATTTGAAATTCATCGCGTTCATCAAAATGCTGAGGAATATGGGGACACAACGATTGCCAAGGTTTCTACACGCAATTCGGTGGCCATCGCGATCGGTGTAGGTGCAGGAGTGTTGGCCTTGCAAGCAGGTGAACGCCTGTTGGCCTCAAAGGTTTCAAAGTCGCTGCTTCGAGTTGCGCCAGATTACGATGAAGTCGCAAACCCCATTGGCCACATTGTCGCGCTTGGAATACTTGGCGGTGCGCTCACTGCGGGATATGAATATGCAACCCGTCGGGTAGAACAGGGCGGAGCAGCCATTGAGCCGGCTTACGAAACCCCACCAACGAGTCCCTTCGTTTCAGGAAGTCCAGTAAGTTTGGTGACTTTCGACAGTCTTTCTCGCGAAGGTCGACGATTCACCAACATGGTGTTGACGCGTGATGAAATCGAAGATGTGATGGGTACTCCTGCCACACATGACCCAATCCGCTTATTTGTTGGTTTGGATACGTCAAGCGTTCTGGAAGAGCGAGTAGAGCTGCTCATTGATGAGCTGGTTCGCACCAATGCCTTTGATCGTGAGGTTTTGTGTTTTGCGTCGCCAACTGGCTCCGGATACATCAATTATGTCTTGGCTGAAGCTCTTGAATATTTAACACTTGGCAACAGTGCGATTGCGACGATTCAATATTCGTTATTGCCATCACCGATGTCGCTAAATCGCACCGGCCTGGCAGTTGAACAAAACCGTGCGGTGATGTACGCGATCTCCGGCTATATGCGTGGTTTGCCACCTGAGAAGCGACCAAAGTTTGTGCTGTTTGGCGAGAGCCTAGGCGCGTTGACGATGCAAGATATTTGGCAACATCGCACTGTTGAAGCGATGGAGCGAGATTTCGTGCACTCTGGAATCTTCTTGGGTACCCCCTCTGCAACTGAATTCGCAAAAGCTTGGCGCCTAGATAAGGAAAAGATTGATCCTGAAGGTGTGATGATCGAACTCGATAACTACGGCGAGTACCTCAATCTTCCCGATGAACAGCGCGAGAAAATTCGATTTACCTTATTGAGCCATTACAACGATCCCATTCCAAAATTCGGAACAAATTTGTTGTTGCGTCAACCTTGGTGGCTTGGCCCAGTTGATGAGCGTCCCGAAGGAGTGCCAAGGTCTTCTCGATGGCGTCCAGGAACCTCGTTTGTGCTGACGGGCGTAGACATGATTAATGCAATGGAAGTGATTCCTGGCATCTTCGGACGCCGTGGTCACGATTACCGTGAAGACATTGCTCGCTTTGTCACTTCAACGTATGACCTTCCTGCAACTGCAACCCAATTGCTGAGAATGGAAGAAGCGTTGCGCGCCCGTGAATTGCAATGGGCCCAGCGTCGCGTGGTCACAGAGCAAGTAGCGCGTGCCAAAGAAGCACTCAAGCGTGAAATGAAGTCTTGGAATGTCAGAGGCAGTGCCGAAGAGGTCAATGGTGATCTCTGGAAGGAACTCGTAGCATCCGCGCAGGCTGAAATTCTTGCTGAAGATAAGGCAAGCGCTCACTAATCACCAACGAATGTTCTTGGCATCTTCCAAAATTGCTTTGACGTACTTTTGTGTTTCAGGGAATGGTGGTACGCCATCGTATTTGCGCACGGCACCATGCCCGGCGTTGTAGGCGGCCAGGGTGTTCTTTAGTCGATTGCCACTCACGTTCTTCACGAGTTTGCGATTGATGCAGTTGAAGTCTGCGGCAGAAGGGATGGCGTCTTGTGGATCCCATACATTTGCAGCGCCATCACCGTTGGCATCGATGCCAACCTGATCCCATACTTCAGGCATAAATTGAGCGATGCCTTGTGCACCGGCAGAACTTGTTGCCTTGGGGTTCCATCGACTTTCCTTTGCCAATTGAGCAGCAAAAATTTCCGCTGAGATAGCGGGGCAGCGTTGCGCTGAACTCATGACCAAGGCTCGGTATTCGGAAGGCACCTGAACAGGGCCGATAAGTCCGTAGTGCTTTGCTGTGTTCAATGCCCAGTTGCCTGAAACGATAAGGCCAGCGATAACAACTCCTATGACCACGATGGATCGAAGTCGATGTTTGGGACGCATGGAACCACGGTAACCCGAAACGAGCGAGAACCGCGTACGGTGTGAGCGTGGCTGACAAAAGCGATACCCAGGTCCCGGACCTTTCGCGCCCCCAGGTTGAATCGCTGTTCGAGCAAAAACTTGCCGAAGCTTTTGCTGCGTTGGGGATGTTCAACCTGCTGGTGGTGGGTAAGACCGGCGTAGGTAAATCAACGTTGGTGAACGCGATGTTTGGTAGCGATGTGGCCAAGACAGGGATTGGCGAGCCTGTCACTCGAGGACTCACGCATTACGCACTGCCTGATAGTTTTCTTGGGTTGTATGACGCTGAAGGTTTTGAAACCGGTATGGCAGGGGATGCGATCCTGTCAGGACTTCACGCACTCGTTGATCAGTACTCGCACAAGCCTTCTCAGGAGCAGTTGCATGCTGCTTGGTATCTCGTGCGATGGTCAGACCGCCGTTTCGAGCAGGCTCAAGTTGATTTTGTCAGCAAGCTCGTGAATTTGGGCTTACCGGTCATCGTCGTGTTGACCCAAGTGCCGACGAATCACGCAAACATTCACCCAGAAGCCCTGGAGTTTGCCTCCTACATCAATGCACTCTCCTTGCCTATTTCAGGCCCTGTTGTGCTCACCAATGCGTTAGCTGATGCATTTACGCATGTGCCAGTATTTGGTTTGCAGGATCTCCTTGATGCCACATATGCCGTAGTTCCAGAGGTTGCTGAAAAAGCCTTGACCGCCGCTCAAGTTGTTGACATCGGGCGCAAAAAAAAAGCCGTAGCCGCGATCATTAATCAGGCATGCACGATCGCGGCTGGCATTGGTGCCACACCGATTCCGTTTGCCGATGCAGCGTTACTTATTCCAAATCAGATAACCATGATTGCTCGCATCACGGCCGCCTACGGATTGCCGCCAAGTAAGTCGCGCGCGATGTCGATGGCAGGTTCGGTTGTGCTCACTGGCGGAGCAACACTTGCTGGTCGGTATGCGGTGACAAGTTTGTTGAAGTTTATTCCGGGTGGAGCAGTTGCAGGTTCTGCAATTTCAGCCACAGTCGCAGCAAGTATGACCAAAGCAGTTGGTGCTGCGTGGTCGCAAGTGTGTGAGCTTGCTCTTGGCCTTGATGATGCCCAGCGTGATCGATTTTGGGCCAGTGGTCAGGTGGCTGAACAATTTCTTGTTTTCTTTAAGCAGAATCCGGGCACGGGGGCATCACTTCTCAAGCGGGTCACTAAGCGTGCATAGTTTGAGACACGACATTTTTCGTTAAGAGGAGATCCTGTGCGGGCGCCGGAAGAGATGTACACCGTTCATCAAATGCCTACATTTGATGATGCGCCAGTATTGATTCATGCCTTCACCGGATATGTCGATGCAGGTGGCGCAGTGCGCATGATGATCGATCACATTCTCGAAACTTACGAGCATCACTTGATTGCGACGTTCGATGTTGATGAAGTGATGGACTTCCGTGCCCGCAGACCAATTCTTTCCTATTCTGTTGATCACTTCACTGGTGTCGATATTCCAGCGATTCAATTACATGAGGTTATCGATGACGAAGGAACTCGATTCTTGTTGTTAGCGGGGCCAGAGCCCGATTACCAGTGGATGAGATTCATCAAAGCGGTGACGCATCTTGGCAAGACAATGAACATCCGCCTTGCAGTTGCAACCTCGGGTATCCCTTGGCCTGCCCCTCACACACGCACCATCGGCATTACCGTTCATGGTTCAGACCCTGCACTCGTACAAGGCTTTCGTTCGCAGGTGGGCGACGTCGAGGTTCCTGGTCATATGGGTGCCATGTTGGAATTCCATCTTGCCCAAGCGGGTTTTGACTCAATGGGCATCACCGCACAGGTTCCGCATTATTTGGCCCAATTTCAATACCCGCAAAGCGCTCAGACATTGTTGAATAGCTTGAGCATGATTACAGGTCTGGCATTGGCAGCCGATGGTTTGGATGAACTTGCCGAAAAAGCAACGTCAGAAATCGAAGAGCAACTTGAAGGTAACGATGAATTCACAACAGTCGTCGCTGCCTTGGAACATCAATACGATCAAGTTCACAGTACCGACAATGGAGCTGTATTTACAGAGCCTGAGAATGTCCCAACAGGCGATGAACTAGCGGCCCAGTTCGAATCGTTCTTGCGTGACCTTGATGCCGAAGATGGCTCAGCACAAGGTTAAACAACGCAGCGTTTGCCAGTTGCGGGCATTGTTCCTCGAAGTAGGTACTCGTTTACCGCGGAATCTATGCAGCGCGAACCTGTGCCAAAGGCTGTGTGGCCATTTCCTTCATATGTCAACAACATGCTGGTAGGGAGTTGCTGTGAAAGCGCCTGAGACCAGGCGTATGGGGTAGCTGGATCAAAGCGTGTGCCAATAATCAGAATTGGGGCACTCGTAGTGCTAGTCGCCGCTGCGGGGAGCACGGGGTTGTGTGCAAACCAGGACGAGCATGGAGCGTTACCCCATGACATCGATTGGCTCATCTCGGGGATTGCCGCCCCACGTGCCCATTGCTTGGCAGCCTTAGCTAATCCGGCAGCACCTGGCGCTGCAGGTAGATCCCAACAATCAATTGCGTAATACGCCGAATGAATATTTGAACCGAAGGTCGTTGGGCCCGTCTGGTCAGAGCCCATCCAAGCGAGTTCAAGAAGCCCAGTTCCGTTTCCAGTTGAGGCTTGCACCAAAGCGTCGTTGAGCAATGGCCACATGTCGGTGGAATACATCGCCGTAAAAATTGCGCCCGTTCCAAGGGATTGTGTGAGTGCGGCGCCGTAGTCGGTACGCATCGGATGAGAATCAATTCGGGACAACAATGCATTGACCTTGGAGTTAATCAACCTTCGTGAAGATCCCAAAGAACAGGGTGCGTGATCAAGGCAGTCTTGAGCAAAGTTTTGGAAAGCCCGTTGGAACCCTTTGGCTTGACCCAATGAGAGTTTCATTGAATCCAATGAAGGATCCACCGCGCCATCGAGCACGAAGCGACCGACGCGATGTGGATACGCCTGAATATATGAAGTACCCAGCGAAGTGCCGTAGGAGAAGCCGAGCCAATTCAGCTTCTCTTCGCCAAGCGCTGAGCGCAGCAATTCCAAGTCTTGCGTAGCAGAGGGTGTGCCCACGTGTGGGGCAATGCGGGGAGTGAACTGCAAGCAGCCGGCACTAATGCTGGATGCCGCTTTCATCATGGATGCCACCTCAACGCGAGTGTCAGGTGTTGAATCCATCGAAAGCCAAGTTGCCGTTTGCTTAGCGGTCATGCACGTGACGGGGGCTGACTTGCCTACCCCTCGAGGATCGAATCCGATGATGTCGAATTCCTTAACCAAGGCGGGAGAAATATCTCGCGCAACGTACTTTGCGAAATCCAGGCCGGGCGAGCCAGGCCCGCCAGGGTTCACGATGAGGGAGCCTTGGAAATTGGTGCCGGTGTGTTTGGTGCGACTGAGTGCGATGGAGATATCACCCAAGCTGACATTTGCGTAGTCAAGTGGCGCACGCAAGGTGGCGCATTCGCCGAGATTGCACGGCAGCCAAGTCAGTTGCTGATTCAGATACGAATCAAGTGGACTTGCATGCGCAGTGCCAAACAGCACAGACGAACTGGCAACGAGTGCCAATGCGCTGACAAATGCGAGTCGCTTCACATGATCACGGTACGTCATGTTGGCCGAGGCGTGAACGAGCACTCGCATTTGCTTAGATGGCTCAATGACTGAGCCCACCTTTGAGGTGCATGCCGCCCTAGCAAACCATGCTTCGACAGACATGCTCGGACGCACGGGCACGATCACCACGCCGCATGGTCAGATTCAGACACCCGCATTCATTCCTGTGGGCACGTTGGCCACGGTCAAGGCCGTATTGCCTGAATCGATGACCCAGCTCAGTGCGCAGGCGCTTCTTGCCAATGCGTATCACTTGTATTTGCAGCCAGGTCCCGATGTGGTGGATGAGGCCGGCGGGCTCGGTGCGTTTATGAATTGGTCCGGCCCAACATTTACCGACAGCGGTGGCTTTCAGGTCCTTAGTCTCGGGGTGGGCTTTAAAAAAATCTTGGCGATGGATGCAAAAACTGTTCGTTCTGACGAAGTGATTGCGCCTGGAAAAGATCGTATGGCGCACGTTGACGATGATGGGGTGACCTTCAAATCTCATATTGATGGAACGTTGCATCGATTTACCCCTGAAGTTGCCATGCAGGTACAGCACCAGTTAGGTGCTGACATCATTTTTGCATTCGATGAATGCACCACATTGATGAATACGCGTGATTATCAAGAGCGTTCGCTGGAACGAACCTTTGAATGGGCCAAGCGGTGTGTTGCAGAACATCAACGGCTCACTGTTGAACGATCACATCGTCCGTATCAAGAACTTTGGGGTGTGGTGCAAGGAGCTCAGTACGAAGACCTGCGTCGAAAAGCTGCACAACAAATGGCCAGTTTGGAATTCGATGGTTTTGGCATAGGTGGCGCACTTGAAAAAGACCAGCTCGGCACAATCGTGGGGTGGGTCTGTGAGGAACTGCCGGTTAATAAACCTCGCCACCTGTTAGGCATCGGTGATCCCGTTGATTTCTTCAATGCGGTCGAAGCGGGGGCGGATACTTTTGACTGTGTTGCCCCTTCCCGCATGGCACGTAACGGAACTGTTTTGCACCCTGACGGACGATTCCACATCACCAATGCGCCATATAAAAGAGATTTCCGACCAATTGATGATGAATGCGATTGCTACACCTGTGCGCATTACACCCGCGCCTACATCCATCACCTGTTCAAAGCACATGAACGTCTTTCTGCGACGTTGACCACAATCCATAATGAGCGATTCATTGTTCGCTTGGTGGATCAGATTCGTGCGAGCATTCCTGCCGGTACCTTCTTCGAATTCAAGGAAGAATTCCTAGGGCGATTCCATTCGAATAAGAATCGCAACACAAGTCACGACTCGGAATAGCCCCCTGCAGAAGCGAGTCGTCAGGCAGCTGTGTCGAGTTCGTATGTTGGTTCACGACGCTTGATGTAGGCAATAACCGGATACGTGACTGGCAGCAGCACAACTTCGAGCAGAGTTTTGTAGAAGTAACCGACAATCACATAGTTCGCAAACTCGGCCCCGGTGATGATTCCGTAGAAAGCAATAGTGCAGAACACCACGGTGTCAGCGAACTCTCCAACAATGGTTGACCCGATAAGGCGGGCCCACAGGTGCTTTTCTTTTGTGCGTTCTTTGATCTTGACCAGTACATAGGAGTTGAGTAATTGGCCGATGAGATAGCCACAGACTGAAGCCAGCACGATGCGTGGAACAAATCCGAGTACGGCTTCGAACGCAGCCTGGTACTCGTACCCATCTGCGATGGGAGAAATTTGAACGACCCAAAAGGTGATGGCCGCCAAAATTGCCATAGCGAAGCCCAGAACGATTGCGCGCCGAGCGGCCTTCCAGCCGTACACCTCGCTGAGAACATCTCCGATGATGTAGGCCAGTGGAAAAAGAAATGCGCCACCATCAACGATTACCGGGCCAAAAGAGATGAGTTTTGTGGCCGCAATATTGGAAATGATGAGGATACTGACAAAAACCCCGACGATGAGCGGGTAGTAACTCTGTGTGACTGAAGCGAAATGCACACGATTTGGCGTGGTCACCGTCATCTCGCTCTTCCTTTCTTCTGACGTACGTGGTGCCCCCGGCAGGATTCGAACCTGCGACCTTCGGTACCGGAAACCGGCGCTCTATCCCCTGAGCTACGGAGGCAAACGAGTGTCAGGCTAGCAGCGGAGCATGATGCTGAGACCATAGGCAGGTGAGCCTGAAAATTTCGGCAGTGATGAAGCCAGCCAAAGCCATTTTTGGAGATTATGGAACCCATCAAGGTTCCCTGGCATCCGGTGGAATGGCCTACTTCGTATTGTTAGCTATCGCTCCGGCTGCCGTGGTAATCGGTTCAGTCACCGGCGCAGTTATTGGACCCGAACGCACTAAAGCCGCGATCGAAGCCATCGTCGAGAAAATTCCAAGCAATGGAAGTGATTTCCATACCTCCGTTGAATCGATTCTCAATGTTATGACTGGAGCGTCAGTAGGCGCGTTGACCATCACGTCTATCGCAAGTTTCTTCGTCGCAATTTACGCGTCATCCAAGGCCATCATGGCATTGCGAATGGCGCTTGATCGCTCATTTGGATTCACCAGTGAGCGTCATGGTTTGTTTGGGCGGGTACGCGACGCTGTGATCACTTTGATTGGTCTCTTGCTGATCGTTGCCATCTTGGTAGTGCTCACGTTATTGCCGCGAGTCTTGAGTGCCTTTGGAATCGATGGATTCCAGTTCTCAACCGGAATCGCCATAATTGATTGGCTGATTTATCTAGCGATCGTCTGGTGTGCGGTGATCGGACTCTATAAGTGGGCGCCTAGTAAAAAAGGCCTCGTGAATTGGCGTTCGCCGATCGCGATTCTGGTAGCCGTCTGGCTGTTAGGTGCCAGCATCGGAGTAGGAATCTATGTCGGGTTTTCATCAACCATTGGTGTAACGATCGCAGCATTCGGTGCACCTATGGTTATTTTGCTGTGGTTGTACTTCTCGTTCATCGGTGTGTTGCTCGGTGCTGAAGCTCAGATGTATCTCAATAAGCAGGGGGAACGCGTCCATGTCTGATGTGACAAAGAAGCAAGAGCTCCTCACGAGGCAGCGTTGGCATCGCATCGTTGAGAGTTTCTTGGTGAAACCTGGCGAGAAAGTTGATCTCGATAAGGATTTTGATCCGGCGGTAACGCCAAAGGATTTCAACAAAGAAACAAGCGTTGACGCTCTTCAACAGGTCATTGATGAAATGACTGTGCTGCAGGATCGTTTCTATGCAGAGAGTTCGCGCTCTTTGCTCGTGGTGTTCCAAGCAACCGATGCTGCCGGCAAAGACGGAACGATTAAGCATGTGATGAGTGGCTTGAATCCCGAGGGTGTGGATGTCCATTCATTTAAAGCACCGTCGCATTTGGAAATGGCCCACGATTTCCTTTGGCGCCATCAGGTTGCATTGCCACCTCTTGGCAAGATCGCGATCTTTAATAGGTCGCATTACGAAAACGTGCTGGTCACTAAAGTGCATCCTGATTTGATCTGGCCGGCAGCCGATCGCAGCGTTCCAAGAGAAAAACTCTGGGTGCGTCGCTATGAAGCCATCAACAATTGGGAACGACATCTCGTTGATAGCGGCACCGCAATAGTCAAAATTTTCTTGAACCTTTCCAAAGATGTGCAGCGCAAGCGCTTCTTGCAGCGCATTGATGAACCAGAAAAGAACTGGAAGTTTTCTCCCGCTGATCTACACGAACGAGAACATTGGGATGAATACCGAAGTGCTTTTTCTGACATGTTGAGTGCAACGAGCACAAAGTGGGCGCCCTGGTACGTGGTGCCCGCGGATCACAAATGGGCAACGAGATTAATTACTAGTGGCATCATTTTGCACGCGCTTGAAGATATAGATCCTCATTACCCGGATGTGGACACTGCCACGCGAGCCGAGTTGATTGCAGCTCGCGAACATCTCGTATCTGAGTAATGCCAACTAAGCCTTGTTTGGATCGCCGATCTGAGTAAAGAGATTTCCTTGGGCGGCCTCAGAGCCAGATTTTCCGCCGCCACGTCCTCGCAGTATGAATGCCGCGATGACGGCAATAAGTGCGCCGAGCAAAGGGCCCGCGAGGTAGACCCAGTAGTGCGCGTAATCGTTGGCAATGACATCTGGCGTCAGACTACGGATGGGATTCATCGAAGCTCCGGACAATGGACTGGCCCAAAGCCCGGCGAGAGCGATGTACGAACCGACACCTAGGGCTCCGATGATCCCAATATTTTGTGCGCCAGAAGCAGTACCAAGAATCACGCTCACTAAGCCAAGAGTGAGGACGGTTTCCATTAAGAATGCTGACATGTCAGATGTGTTGCTTGCTGGATACGTGCCGCCTTTCACAGCTGAAACGTTCACCACGGCTTGCAAGAACCAACAGGCAAGTAGCCCGCCGATGAACTGAGCTGCGATATAGCCCGGGACTCTGCGCCAAGGGAAATCGCCACGAACGGCAAAGGCCAGACTTACCGCAGGGTTGAAGTGGGCGCCGGAAACCTTGCCCATAAACAAGATCATGGCCGTCACCATCAACCCTGGAGCGGTGACCGCTGCTGCTCGACCCACCGCGCCGTCAAACTGAGCAGCCATCATGGCGCCGCCTGCTGCTACCAGCACGAGGAAGAACGTTCCGAAGCTTTCAGAAAAAAAGACGGCGCCACTCTTGACGAGGGTCATCGAAGTTGGTGATCGCGCGAACAACCGTAGAAGGCAGACCGTAAATGAGTGTGTGGTCGTTTTGTTCTGTAGTCGTCATCGAAGTAAGCCCTTCAGTTGTCCACACATATGGCCAATAACTCTCAGGATATCCACAGGTGGAGAAATTGAGCTTGGTCCACGTAGCGCTTTCGCGCAGGATTGCATCAGACTCGAATCGGGGGATGAGGGTCGAAAAGAAGAAGGGCTCCCACCCCACGGTGGAAGCCCTTCTTCGTGTTCAAAGCTAGATTGCGCGAACCGCATCTGCCTGAGGTCCCTTTGGTCCCTGAACCACATCGAATTCAACCAACTGGTTTTCTTCGAGGCTGCGGTAGCCATCGGACTGAATTGCTGAGAAGTGAACGAAGACGTCTGGGCCGCCTTCAGCTTGAGCAATGAAGCCGAAGCCCTTTTCAGCGTTGAACCACTTCACGGTTCCTTGAGCCATAATGCAATTTCTCCTAACGGAACAACATGATGAACACTTCGCTCATCATGGGGCGCAACCCACAACCCTTTGTTCCGTTTCCTTGCGTGTGCCAAGAAACCTGTGTGCCCATCACAGAAGTGATCGGGCACGGTCGAACGCTGGTACTTGATGCGGCCTTGCCTGAGAAAAAGCATAGTGCCCTAGGTCACATCTGCAAATGCAATCCCCCTAGGAATATCGATTACGGAGCGTGGCTTGGGCTCACATCCTGGTCACTGGGTACGCTCACGCGGTGACTCCAGACGCTCTTTCCATAGCCATTCGACAAGTGTTGGTCGAAGTAGCGGCCGATGGCATTGGGATCCAAGTGCCTGATGTGGTGCATGTTGAACGTCCTAAGAATCGCGATCACGGCGACTACGCCACGAATGTGGCTCTCACGCTTGCCAAGCCCGCCGGCATTGCGCCGCGAGTACTCGCTGAAGCGATTACAGCCAAACTCGATTCTGTGGCTGGAGTGAGTTCAACAGATATTGCTGGACCAGGGTTCATAAATATACGTCTTGATAGCGCAGCACAGGGCGAACTTGCTCGAAGCATCGTTTCGCAAGGTGCATCATTTGGTCACAACACTGCGCTTGCTGGCCATGTCATCAACGTCGAATATATTTCCGCGAATCCCACGGGGCCTTTGCATTTGGGTCACACCCGTTGGGCGGCCGTTGGCAGCGCCATCTCGAACGTCTTAGCGGCAGCGGGTGCGAAAACGTCGTCAGAGTTCTATATCAATGACCGCGGCGTGCAGATGGATAAGTTCGGTGCATCGGTCATGGCTGCAGCGCATGGGCAGCCCGTACCCGAAGACGGTTACCACGGTGCGTACATCGTGGATCTTGCTGCACAAATCAAGGCAGAAGAACCTGAGCTCTTTGACCTACCTGAAGATGAGCAACTTGCTGGCTTCCGTGAGGCGGCCTACAAGCGTCAATTGCATCAGCAGCAGCAAGTGTTGGCGCTCTTTAATACACATTTCGATGTGTGGTCTTCTGAGCGTGCACTGCACGAGTCGAACGCGGTTGAAACTGGATTTGCGAAATTACGCAAGCAGGGTCATGTGTTTGAGCATGAAGGTGCTACTTGGTTGCGCACAACAGAATTCGGTGACGACAAAGACCGCGTACTAATTAAGGCTGATGGCGAATACACGTATTTTGCTTCGGATACTGCATATTTCGTCAATAAACGTGATCGTGGTTTCGATATTTGTATTTACCTTCTCGGTGCCGACCATCACGGGTATGTGAATCGCCTGAAAGCCGTAGCGCAATGCAATGGTGACGATAAGAGTGCTGCTGAAGTCTTGATCGGTCAGCTCGTCAAAATCACTAAAGGTGGGGAAGAAGTCAAACTCTCCAAGCGTTCAGGAAATATCGTCACTCTTGAAGAGCTCGTTGAAGAAGTTGGGGTTGACGCTGCACGTTACTCACTTATTCGCTACCCAGTTGATTCACCATTGACCCTTGATCTTGAAGTCATTGCCCAACGCACGAATGACAACCCGGTCTATTACGTCCAATACGCACACGCTCGATTAGCGTCTGTGTTGCGCAATGCGGCTGATCTCAACATTGATTGGGCCGCAGCGGAATTTGATCCAGGTCTGCTTTCGCATGAGCGTGAAAACGAACTCTTGGGCGCGCTTGGTGAGTTCCCACGCATCGTGGCAAGTGCAGCAGAGTTGCGTGAACCGCACCGTGTTGCTCGGTACCTTGAGGAGTTAGGCGCCGGATATCACCGTTTCTACGATGCTTGCCGTGTGTTGCCTCGCGGCGATGAAGCAATCACGCCTGAGCACATTGCACGGCTGTGGCTATGTGCAGCTGCCCGCCAGACCTTGGCGAATGGTTTGGCACTTCTGGGTGTCAGTGCACCTGAGCGAATGTAATTTCGCTTCTTCGATGCCCTAACCTTTCAACATGTCCAATGTCTGGCCGCTATCGGCTACTCGAGACTCCGATGGTGCACTCAGCATTGGTGGAGTTGATGTTCGCGATGCCGCCACCGAATTTGGAACACCGCTTTTCCTTCTGGATGAAGCAGATATCCGCTCACGAGCTGGTGCTTATCGTGAAGCGGCCGAAAGCGTGGGAGCTCGCAAGGTTTATTACGCAGCAAAAGCTTTTCTTTCCACGGCAGTTGCGCGCTGGGTTCACGAAGAGGGCCTAGGGCTAGATGTGGCCTCGGGTGGAGAGCTCGCTGTCGCACTTCATGCAGGTGTTCCAGGAGCTGACCTGTTATTGCACGGCAATAACAAATCCATGACTGAAATTGAAATGGCAATGGCAGCGGGCGTTGCTCGGATTGTCGTCGATTCCTTTGAAGAGATTGTTCGCGTCGCCGATGCGGCGTCTCGTGCAGGCATTGTGCAGCAAGTGTTGGTTCGCCTGACTATTGGTGTTGAAGCACATACCCATGAGTTCATCGCTACTGCGCATGAAGATCAAAAATTTGGGTTCTCTGTTTCATCTGGTGCTGCCGAAGAAGCTATTCGCCGAATCGTGAAATTGCCATCATTGGAATTTCGTGGCTTGCATTCACATATTGGATCGCAGATTTTTGATACCGATGGTTTTGAAGAAGCAGCAACACGCATCGTGGCGTTTGTTGCCCGGCTTCGAGACGATCAGGTCATTGACGTTGCTGAACTCGATCTTGGTGGCGGCATGGGCATTGCCTATTTGCCTTCCGATGATCCGCTTGTAATTGGCGACTTGGCCACACATGTCGCGGGCGTAGTCACGCGTGAATGTGCACAGCACAATTTGCCCGTCCCCGCTCTTGCCTTTGAGCCAGGTCGAGCAATCGTTGGGCCCGCAGGTGTCACGGTCTATGAAGTGGGAACGGTGAAACCTGTTGTTATTGATGGCGGCGTGCGCACGTACGTGTCCGTCGACGGCGGTATGAGCGACAACATTCGTACGGCTTTATACGACGCTCAATACACCGTGGAACTTGCATCTCGAACCTCAAAAGCTGAACCAATGTTGGTTCGTGTTGTTGGTAAGCATTGTGAATCTGGAGACATTGTGATTCGCGAGGCTTACTTACCTTCAGATTTAGCTCCAGGTGATCTCTTGGCCGTAGCTGCGACAGGTGCTTACTGTCGCTCGATGGCATCGAACTACAACTATTTGCCAAAGCCTGCAGTGGTTGGTGTGATGGGTGGATCATCAACTGTGGTGCTTCGTAGAGAAACCATTGAAGACATGTTGATGCTGGATCCTGGTGCTCAATAGTTTTTTATAAAACAAAGTGGGCTGGACTTCGATGAAGTCCAGCCCACTTTGAATGTGTTGTGTTACTCGCGCTCTGAGCCAGCAACAAGTGATTCTTGCTCCGCATCGCTTGTGCGGGTGAGCTTCCATACGATCACTGCAATAACTGAACCAACGAGTGGCGCAAGGATGAATAGCCACACCTGGCTCATCGCTGTGCCGCCCTGCCACAGTGCAGGTCCAAATGAACGTGCTGGGTTTACTGAGGTGCCAGTCAATGGAATGCCAACCAAGTGCACGAGTGTCAAAGTCAAACCAATGGCGATACCCGCAAAGCCTGGCGCAGCCACGCGCTCAGTGACTAAAAGAATGACGAGCACGAATGCGGCAGTGAGGAGTGCTTCAAGAACGAAAGCACCAGTGCCGTTGATTGCGCCGTTGTCGTAGCCGTTAGTGCCCAGTGCTCCGGTGTAGTCAGTAACCCCAAAACTTGAAACGAAGAGTTTCAAGACGCCACCAGCTGCAATTGCGCCAACGAACTGTGCGATCCAGTAACCGACTGCCTCACCTGCTGGCATTCGACGTCCAAGGAGCATGCCCAAGGTGACTGCCGGGTTGACGTGAGCGCCAGATACTGGGCCGAATGCGTAGGCAATGCCAAGCAGAACCAGGCCGAAAGCCAATGCCACGCCCACGACGCCGTTACCTGGGCCATTGCCGTCGGTGCCGACTTTGGCAGCAATGCCAAAGACAGCAGCGCCCACTGCAAGGAAGACCAATAGGAAGGTGCCCACTGCTTCAGCAATGAGTTTCCTGGTGAGTTGATTCATGTCACGACTCCTAAGTAGGGGGAAGTTATGAGGCGCACGTTAGGGATTCGTGGGGGAAAGGTGTGGGATGCGCGCTCAAGGTGACTGATCTTGACCCAGACTTAGGGGACAAAATGGGAGGTCTTGGTCAGGAATCGCCCCCCACCGATGCGCGGATGAGTGGGTGGACCTGAGAGGCTATGACGTCCGACCCGCCCATATGGAGTACTCATGTCTACCGAAAGCGCCCCTCGTCCCGTCACGGTGGCAGTGTTGGGTGGAGGCACGGTTGGTACTCAGGTCGCACGCCTGCTGACCGACAGGGATACCGATCTGCACATCCGTATGGGCACTTCGTTGAAGCTCACCAAGGTCGCGGTCCGCGATCTATCAAAAGTGCGTGACATCGACCCGCAGTACTTATCTGATGACGCCATGGCAGTGGCCACGTCAGGCGCCGACATCGTGGTAGAGCTGATCGGCGGCATCGAACCAGCGAAGTCATTGATTATGGCTGCGATCAAGTCTGGATCGAGTGTGGTCACCGCGAACAAAGCCTTATTGGCTTCTGATGGCGCATCGTTGTACGCAGCTGCTGAAGCTGAAGGCGTCGATATTTTCTTCGAGGCTTCAGTTGCTGGCGCAATTCCGATTGTGCGCGTACTCCAAGAATCGCTCTCAGGTGATCACGTCACCAAAATCATGGGCATCGTGAACGGCACTACGAACTACATTTTGACCAAAATGGAAGAGGACGGCGCTTCATTTGCGGATGCACTCGCAGAGGCCCAAGGGCTTGGTTATGCAGAAGCTGACCCCACGGCCGATGTTGAAGGCCACGATGCCGCATCGAAGGCTGCGATCCTCGCCGAGCTTGCCTTCCACACGCATGTCACGCGCGAAGATGTCTTTTGCGAAGGTATTTCGAACGTGTCTATTGAAGATATCCGTGCTGCTAAAAACATGGGATGCGTGATCAAGCTCCTTGCAATTGCTGAACGCATGCCCGATGACAGCGGTGTGATTGTTCGCGTGCACCCAACAATGGTTCCCAAAGAACACCCACTTGCCAGCGTGCGCGATGCTTTCAACGCGGTGTTCGTTGAAACTGAAGCGGCTGGCGAGTTAATGTTTTATGGGCGAGGCGCAGGAGGGGCACCAACAGCATCCGCTGTTCTCGGTGACGTCGTTGTTGCAGCGCGCAATCGACTCACTGGTTCAACTGGGTGGGGCGAAAGTGCTGACGTGCAGTACCCAGTGCTTCCAATAGGCGAGGCATCAACTTGCTATTACGTCAATCTTGATGTTGTTGATCGCCCTGGTGCACTGGCAAGCATCGCACAGGCGTTTGCCGATGCAGGGGTGAGCATTCAAGTTGTTCGCCAAGACGGACACGGTGAAGGTGCCGGACTCATTGTTCGTACTCACCGAGCAAGTGATGGGGCATTGCAAGACACAGTCAATCGACTTCGCAAACTCTCAACAGTGAAGGCTGTTGTTGGTGTGATGCGAGTCGAGGGTGAGGCAGGGGCGTAATCAGTGGCACATCTTTGGCGTGGACTTATCGAGGAGTATCGGGATCGTTTGCCGGTTTCTGCGAATACTCCAGTAATCACCCTGCGTGAAGGTGGCACGCCGCTCGTTCCTGCTTGCGTGCTCAGCGAAATGACCGGTTGTGAAGTCTGGTTGAAGTACGACGGTGCCAATCCCACGGGTTCGTTCAAGGACCGCGGAATGACCATGGCAATTTCAAAGGCCGCTGAAGATGGCGCTAAAGCAGTGATCTGTGCTTCGACCGGTAACACCAGTGCTTCGGCGACTGCCTATGCCGTTAAGGCCGGAATGGTCAGCGCGGTCCTGATTCCTGAAGGCAAGATCGCCATGGGCAAATTGGCTCAAGCGATCGTGCATGGCGCAACAATTTTGCAAGTTGAAGGAAACTTCGATGACTGTTTGACGTTGGCACGAGGCTTAGCGGACGAATACCCGGTGGCACTTGTTAATAGCGTGAATCCTGCGCGAATTGAAGGCCAAAAAACAGCAGCCTTTGAAATCGTCGACATGCTTGGCAAGGCCCCAGATATTCATTGCTTGCCCGTGGGTAATGCGGGCAACATCACGGCGTATTGGAAGGGCTATAGCGAGTATGCGGCTGATGGCGTTTCACAATCGCGACCTCGCATGTGGGGTTTCCAGGCCGAAGGCTCTGCGCCACTTGTGTACGGCGCACCAGTGAATAATCCAGAAACCATTGCAACAGCGATCCGTATTGGTAATCCAGCGTCATGGGATTACGCAATTGCAGCACGCGATGATTCTGGTGGCTTGATCAACGCGGTAACTGATGAGGAAATTCTTGCTGCATATCATCTGCTTGCAAGCAAGGAAGGTTTGTTCTGTGAGCCGGCATCAGCGGCCAGTGTTGCTGGATTGTTGAAACTCCACGCGGCGGGCAAGCTAGATAAGGGTCAACTCGTGGTGTGCACGCTGACTGGCAACGGTTTGAAAGACACCCAGTGGGCAATGGAGGGAGCCAAGGCTCCTGTCGTTGTTCCCGTGGATGCGCATTCGGCAGCACAGGCACTGGGTCTGGCTTAACTCATGTCTTCTTTTCGCGCAGAACCTGTCAGCCTCAATGTGCCGGCTACCTGCGCAAACTTGGGCCCTGGCTTTGATTCCCTAGGGCTCGCGCTGAATTCCTATGACCGCCTGGCAGGTGTGGTGACACAGGATGAAGGTGTCCTTGTCGAAGTTGAAGGCGAGGGGATTCAAGAGGTCCCATGCGACGCAAGCAACCTGGTAGTTCAGGCGATGGCCTTGGGGTTTGCAGCCATGCAGGTTCGGCCAACTGGTTTCGTGTTGCGATGTACCAACGTCATTCCACATGGGCGCGGTCTTGGTTCATCTGCAGCGGCAATCATCGGTGGCTTGGCCTTAGCCCGTGCCATGGTTGTTGAAGGTGATGACCTCCTCCCAGATCCTTTGCTTTTGAACGTTGCGCTTGAACTTGAATCACACCCCGATAATTTGGCTGCTGCGTTATACGGCGGGTTTACTAATGCTTGGCTTGAAGATGATCGTGCACAAAGCGTTCGTCACAACGTTCACGCATCGATTGTGCCGATCACAGCTGTACCGGCTTTCAAGGTTCCAACTTCACATGCGAGAAGTGCTTTAGCACCAACAGTTTCTCGCGCAGACGCGTCATTCAATATCTCACGAGCTGCCTTACTCGTCCATGCGCTCACCAATGAGCCGTCGCTGTTGTTGCCAGCAACTCAAGATCATCTGCATCAAGATGCTCGCAGATCGGTTTATGCCGAATCGATGGAACTCGTTGATGTACTGCGTGCGCAAGGGCTGCCTGCGGTGATTTCAGGGGCCGGTCCAACTGTGTTGGTCTTTGGTACCGGTTTCGATAGTGCGAAGGTAGCGATTGCGGCAGGGGAGCAGTGGCAAGTGAGCCAGCGCGAAGTTTCGCGACAAGGTGTGCATATTTCCCCGGTTTCCACCCTGTAACGCACCTCCGTGATATAGTTTCCCTATCTCCAGCTCCGCGGGTACACAGCTGACGTTCTTCCTCAACCAAAGCTCCGCACATTAATTTTTGAGAATCCGGTCAAATCATTGTTCGGCTTCAATCTGGAGAATCATCCGAATCAAAGGAAATTTGTGACTGAATCAACGGCCGCCCGTAAACCACGCGGTGAAAGCCTCTCGTCAATGTTGCTGCCTGAGCTCAAGGCCATGGCCAACAAAATGGGCATCTCTGGTGCCAACGCAATGCGCAAGGGTGACCTTGTGGCGGCAATCTCTGCCAACCAAACTTCAACTCGTGCCCCACGTGCCGCGGCCGCAGAAAAAGCTGCCCCTCGTGAAGAGCGCGCTCCGCGTGAAGACCGTGCCCCTCGTGAAGAGCGCGCTCCTCGTGAAGAACGTGCCCCTCGTGAGGATCGTGAAGAGCGCGCTCCGCGTGAAGAGCGAAATCGTGATCGTCGACCATCGCAGGATCGCGCGCCTCGTGAAGATCGCGCGCCTCGTGAAGACAACAATGATCGCGGTGAGCGTGAAGCAGGTGATCGCAACGATCGAAATGACCGCAACCGCAATCGCAATGACCGCAATGATCGCGGCAATGACCGCAACCGCAATCGCAATGACCGTTTCCGTGAACGCCCTCGCGGCAACGATCGCAACCGCAACAATGGTGGTTACAGCGAAGCGGATATCGAAATCCACGAAGACGATGTTCTTGTGCCAGTAGCAGGCATTCTTGATGTGCTCGAGAACTATGCATTTGTGCGCACAAGCGGATACCTGCCTGGTCCAAACGACTTGTACGTATCGCTTTCGATGGTGCGCAAACACGGCCTTCGCAAGGGTGATGCAATTACCGGCGCAACAAAGCAGCCACGTGAAGGCGAGCGTCGCGAAAAATTCAATCCACTCGTGCGCATTGACACCGTCAATGGTGGCGAACTCGAGGCTGCACGCAATCGTCCTGAGTTCTCAAAGCTCACCCCGTTGTACCCACAAGAGCGTTTGCGCCTTGAAACCGAGTCAACAAACCTCACTGCGCGTGTGATCGACCTGGTTGCACCAATTGGTAAGGGTCAGCGCGGCTTGATTGTTTCTCCGCCAAAGGCTGGCAAAACCATGGTGTTGCAGTCGATTGCAAACTCGATCACTGAAAACAATCCAGAAGTTCACTTGATGGTTGTTCTTGTTGACGAACGCCCTGAAGAAGTTACGGACATGCAGCGGTCGATTAAGGGTGAAGTGATTGCTTCAACATTCGACCGTCCTGCCGAAGATCACACCATCATCGCTGAGTTGGCTATTGAGCGTGCAAAGCGTTTGGTGGAGCTCGGTCACGATGTGGTGGTGTTGCTCGACTCGATGACTCGTCTTGGTCGTGCGTATAACCTCTCTGCTCCAGCCTCTGGTCGCATCATGTCCGGTGGTGTGGATTCCACGGCGTTGTATCCGCCTAAGAAGTTCTTCGGTGCGGCACGCAACGTTGAAAATGGTGGCTCGCTCACGATTTTGGCAACAGCGCTCGTGGAAACCGGTTCCCGAATGGACGAAGTGATCTTCGAAGAGTTCAAGGGCACCGGCAACATGGAACTCAAGCTGGATCGTCGCCTTGCGGATAAGCGAGTCTTCCCAGCAGTTGATGTTGATGCGTCAGGCACTCGTAAGGAAGAACTCCTCATGGCTCCTGATGAGCTCAAGGTGGTCTGGAAGCTTCGTCGGGTGCTCCACGCTCTGGATCAGCAGCAGTCAATTGAACTGTTGCTCTCAAAACTTCGTGAGAACAAGACGAATTTTGAGTTCATGAGCCAGATCATGAAGACCACCCCAGGTTCTGGTGGCCTTCCTGGCGAAGAAGACTAAAAGACTTCACCCCACTGGCCCCTTGGTCCGTATTTCGCGGATTGGGGGGCCAGTGGCATAATTAACAACGATCCGGTTCACGGCCCCGCCATCGTGGGAAGCCGACCCGGGACATACCAAGGAGAAGTTCGTGAAGACTGGCATTCATCCCGAGTACATCGAAACCACCGTCACCTGCACCTGCGGTGAGACCTTCGTAACTCGTAGCACCGCGAAGAACGGTTCAATTCACGCTGACGTGTGCTCAGCCTGCCATCCGTTCTACACCGGTAAGCAAAAGATTCTTGACACTGGCGGCCGTGTGGCTCGCTTCGAAAAGCGCTTCGGCAAAAAAGAAGAAGCTAACTAGTTTTTGACCCTGGGCGCCGGCCTGGGGTCGGCCGCGTGTCTCCCCCGTCGCGCGGTCGACCCCAGACCGGCGCCCGGTTTCATGTTTGACCTGATCGGAAGGATGCGCCGTGTTTGAATCGTGTGCCGAGTTAGTCAGCGAATACGCAGACCTCGAGCAGCAGTTAGCTGATCCTGCCGTGCACAGTGATCAGACGCTGGCACGCAAACTTGGGCGTCGTTACGCCGAACTTGGCCCAGTGGTGTCTTCTTATAAGCAATGGCTGGCAGTAACTGACGATGTCGTGGCGGCTCGCGAACTTGCATCAGAAGACGAAGCCTTTGCTGCTGAACTTCCTGATCTCATTGCTGCCGAAACAGCTGCTGCCGAGCATCTGACCACCTTGCTGCTTCCGCGTGACCCAATGGACGATAAAGACGTCATCTTGGAAATCAAATCAGGTGAAGGTGGAGAGGAATCAGCTCTCTTTGCTGGAGACCTTGCTCGCATGTACCTGCGCTATGCAGAACGTCGCGGCTGGGCAACTCAGGTGATTGAGGCTGTTGAATCTGACCTTGGTGGTTATAAAGACGTTGCTATTGCTGTGAAAACGCGAGGAGTGCCAGAGCCTGGTGAGGCGCCATTTGCGCGCTTAAAATTTGAAGGTGGAGTGCACCGCGTTCAACGCGTTCCAGCAACTGAATCCCAAGGTCGAATTCACACTTCTGCAGCAGGTGTTCTTGTACTCCCAGAAGCTGAAGACGTTGAGGTTGAAATTGACCAAAATGATTTGCGTATTGACGTGTATCGCTCCTCTGGTCCTGGTGGTCAGAGTGTGAACACAACAGACAGCGCCGTGCGTATTACTCACCTTCCCACTGGTGTGGTGGTGTCATGTCAGAACGAAAAGAGTCAGTTGCAGAACAAGGAATCAGCAATGCGCATTTTGCGAGCGCGATTACTTGCAGCGGCTGAGGAAGCAGCTGCGAAAGATGCCTCAGATGCGCGTCGTTCGCAGGTTCGTACGGTGGATCGCAGTGAGCGAATTCGAACCTACAATTTTCCTGAAAATCGTTTGAATGATCACCGTGTTGGGTTCAAGTCACATAACCTTGATCAGATCCTTGACGGCGACATTGATGCGGTAATCCAAGCGTGCATTGACGCCGACAACGCAGCAAAGCTTTCCTCCGGGGGAGCAGCGTGAGCGTAGACATTGAACGCACTCAAGGTGGACGCTCCACCGTGCGAGATATGTTGTTTGACGCTGAACGTCGGTTGAATGCCGTTGGAATTCCATCACCTGCAGCTGATGCAGCTTGGATTGTTTCCCATGCGCTTGGCATTCCGCGCAATCGTTTAATTCTGCAAGACGACATCACGGATGAACAGCGAGTTCATGTTGAGCAGTTGCTCACCCAGCGCCTATCTCGCGTTCCGTTGCAGCACCTATTGGGATCCACTGGATTTCGTCGCATTGACCTTGAAGTTGGTCCGGGAGTGTTCATTCCTCGCCCGGAAACCGAACTGGTAGCAGAAGCTGCGATTCGGGAGCTTCGCGAGCAACCAGTTGGATCGCGTATTGGTGTTGATTTGTGCGCGGGTAGTGGCGCCATAGCAATTTCACTTGGGCTTGAAGTTGAGAACTCTCGAATCCATGCCGTTGAGTTTTCTGACGACGCCATCAGTTGGACCCAGCGCAATGTGAAAGCGCATGAAGACCTTTTGAGTGCTGCGGGATCTCGGGTTGAGGTCATTCATGATGACGCAGAACACGTTGCTGATGCCGGCCGTGCTCTCGCGCGTCTTGCAGGTCAGGTCGCCGTTGTGGTGAGCAATCCGCCGTATATTCCAGACGCAATGATTCCGCGCGAAGTCGAAGTGCGTGATCATGAACCAAAGATGGCCCTCTACGGTGGAGAAGACGGTCTTAATGTGGTGCGTGGAGTTCTGCGCACTGCAGCAATTCTGTTAGCGCCTGGTGGATTATTGGTTATCGAACATGCTGACGTTCAAGGAAATGATGCCGGAATGCGTGGAGTACCAGGCATTACCAAGGCTTACACCTCAGATTTTGAAATCGCATCGCTTACCAATATTTCAGCTGGAGCTCCTGTGTACAAGGATGTTTCTGATCGCATTGACCTCAATGGTTTACCAAGATTCACGATTGCCCGTCGGGTCTAACGCATGTTGACCTTGTCGTGTGATGCAGGTGCTGCGCGCGATCGCGCTATTGCTACAGCAGTCAGTGCAATTAAGCGCGGTGATTTGGTTTTCTTGCCAACTGAATCGGTATACGCGGTTGCGACAGATCCGTTCTCGCGTAGGGGAGTGGCTGCAATACGTGCAGCAAAAGGTCAAGCACCTGGTTCACCTTTGCCATTGATGGTGCCAAGTGCACAAACAGTCCAAGGTATTGCCACAGGAGTCACTGCCACCGTGCAGTCATTGATGCAAGCCTTTTGGCCCGGGCCCATGACTTTGTTGCTGCCAAGTCAGCCGTCATTAGCGTGGGATCTACCTCATGAGCTACCTGTTGCTGTTCGGATGCCGCTTCATCCATTGACCTTGGCGGTACTTGAACGCACTGGCCCCTTGATCGTTACGGCGGCCAATTCTGTCGGCGAAGCAGCGCCAAAAAGCCTGGATCACGCGGTGGCCCAGCTGGGTGAATGCGCCGTAGTCGCACTTGATGTTGGCGTATTGCCAGAGTCAGTTTTCACCAGCACTGTGATTGATGTGACAGGTGTGACTCCAAAGGTTGTGCGTGAGGGTGCGTTATCGATCACACAAGTGCGCGAATTGCTCCCAGATCTGGCCTAGCGCCTGGCATTTAGATGGGTGTGCGGGGATGTTCCTCGAAGCTCGTTGCAGTGAATCCGCGTAGACTGAGGCTTTCACCATCACAAGGAGTGTTATGAGCACCACGCCGTTCTGGGGACCAGACTTCGATGCGCTTGCGCAGGAAGATCCCGAAATCGCCAACGTATTGCTGGCAGAGCTTGAACGAGTGCGTGGTGGTCTTCAGCTCATTGCCTCGGAGAACTTCACCTCACCTGCAGTGCTCGCAGCGCTTGGCTCAATTTTGAGCAACAAATACGCAGAGGGTTATCCAGGCAAGCGTTACTACGGTGGCTGTGCTGAAGTCGACATTGCAGAAAACATCGGCATTGCTCGCGCGAAGGAGCTCTTCGGCGCTGAGCATGCCAACTTGCAGCCGCACAGTGGCGCAAGCGCAAACATCGCCGTATATGGCGCATTCACTAAGCCAGGTGACACCGTGATGGCGATGAGCCTTCCGCACGGCGGTCACCTCACCCATGGTTCGAAGGTGAACTTCTCAGGCAAGTGGTTCAACATCGTTTCGTACGGTGTTCGTCAAGACACTGAACTCATTGACTACGATGAAGTGCGTGCACTTGCGATTCAGCACAAGCCGAAGATGATTATCTGTGGCGCAACCGCGTACCCACGTTTGATTGATTTCGAAGCCTTCCGATCAATCTGTGATGAAGTCGGCGCAATCATGATGGTTGATGCGGCTCACTTCATTGGTTTGGTTGCCGGCAAGGCAATTCCTAGCCCGGTCCCGTACGCAGACGTCGTGAGTTTCACCACTCACAAGGTGATGCGCGGACCACGCGGCGGCATGATCCTTTGCAAGGCTGAGCATGCAGCGGCAATTGACAAAGCAGTGTTCCCAATGATGCAGGGCGGCCCACTCATGCATGCAGTCGCTGGTAAGGCCGTTGCACTCAAGGAAGCTGCAACTCCTGAGTATCAGGCGTATGCAAAGCAGGTTATTGCGAATGCACAAGCACTCGCAGCCGGTTTGGCTGCTGAAGGCATGCGCCCCGTCAGTGGTGGAACGGATACACACTTGGCACTCATTGATCTTCAGGGAATTGGTGTCAACGGCACTGATGCAGAAGCTCGCTGCGATGCCGCTCGAATTACGTTGAACAAAAACGCGATTCCTTATGATCCACAGCCACCTGCAGTTGCATCAGGGATTCGCGTTGGCACTCCAGCAGTGACCACACAAGGCATGGGTGTTCCAGAAATGTCAGTGATTGCTGCAGCAATTGGTGAAGCCGTGCGCGATGTTGACGGTACGAAGGCTCCAGCAATAGCAGAGCGCGTCAGCGAACTCACAAGTCGATTCCCGGCATACGCGCGCTAGAGGTCAGATGCGCGAATATCTGCTGTGTTTGCTGGCTGCTGCGGCGGTCACATACTTAACGACCCCGGTGGTCGAGCGGATTGCGCTTCGTTTCAAGGTGATGGCGGCAGTTCGCGATCGCGATGTGCATGCTGAACCCACGCCACGTCTTGGCGGTTTAGCAATGTTCTTCGGGTTGCTTACTGGCTTATTACTTGCGAGCAAGTTGCCAAAAATGGGTTCGGTGTTCGGCCAAGCTGACACACCAATGGCTTTGATTTCCGGTGCAACCGTGATCGTGCTGCTGGGCATCATCGATGACAAGTGGGGCTTAGATGCTCCCGTGAAACTTGCAGGTCAAGTCCTGGCAGCGGGTTTAATGGCAGCACAAGGCATCTCAGTAATTTGGTTGCCGTTTGGCGGCACCTTTGTTGTTGACCCTGTGACCAGCGTGCTGCTCACAGTGATCATTGTGTTGGTGTGCATCAACGCAGTGAACTTTGTTGACGGTCTTGATGGATTAGCCGCCGGCATCGTTGCGGTTGCTGCAGGTGCGTTCTTTGCGTATTCATATTTGTTGTCCGTTGAGTTAGGTATTGCTCGCGCGACATTGGCGACCCTGGTTTCAGCACTGCTCTTTGGTATGGCAGTGGGGTTCTTGCCACATAATTTTTATCGTGCCCGGATCTTTATGGGCGATACCGGTTCGATGCTCCTTGGTCTTTTGCTCGCTGCTGCAACGATTACCTTGACGGGCCAAATCGATCCAAGTGTTGTCGCTGGTCCAGCACTCTTGCCAACCTTGCTCCCGCTGATCATTCCGCTGGCTGTGATGGCGATTCCGTTGATCGATCTGGTTATGGCTGTGATTCGGCGCACCAGAGCGGGCAAGAATCCCTTTTCTCCAGATAAGCAGCATCTGCATCATCGACTCCTAGAAATGGGTCATTCCCAAGTTCGAGCAGCTTTCTTGATGTATGCCTGGACAGGTCTGATTGCTGGAACTGCTGTTGCTGTCGCTTTTATCCCGTTCGTCTATGCCGCAATTGGCTTCGTCATTGGTCTAGCCCTACTGATTTGGGCCGTTCGTCGACCCGTCGTGACTGTCCACAAGGAGCAGGCAGACGTACCTGCAATCAAAGATAGGTTTGTGCCGTGACTATTCCAAGTGCGCCTATGAACCTTGTTGGACTCCGTACGCCGATGACACGTGTGCTGAAGTGGGTTTCCACAGGAATTCTGGTGGCGCTGCCTGTGGTGTCCTTTATTGGTTTTCTCATCGATGGCGCCGCCGGTGCTTGGGGCGCAGCTCTTGGATTGGCAATCCCTGCTGTGTTTTTCACTATCACGGTGGCCGTTGCCTTAGGCACGGCACGAGCCCGCACCGAGGTCTTTGGGGCAGTGGTCTTGGGATCCTGGCTGGTAAAGATTGTGTTGCTGATCGCGGTCATGGTGGCCCTACGCGATGCTGATTTTTTCAATAAAACGATCTTCTTTGTCTGCTTTGTCATCGGAATCGTTGGGTACCTCTTCACCGAAGCAATGATCGTGATCCGCACCCGGGTTCCTTATGTTGAACCGGGAGCATGATCTATCTCATGTTTATGTGCATACCAATAGGAATTTCGCTGTGCTAACTTCTCCCATGGTGAAGGGAGACCGTGCCAGTCAGAGTGTGCCTGTAACAGGGCGAGGCGATGATTTTGTATGGTCCTTGGTTGGAACTCTCGTTGGTGGTCCTCTAACATGGGGCCTGATCGGCGTGGGGATTGATCACCTCATCGGCACCACCAGGATCTTCCTCCCTATTGGTGTCGTTCTAGGATTTGTCACTTCAGTTGTGGTGATTTATTTGAGGTTCGGGCGCGACTAAAAGGTCGTGCCTACGAATTCCGTGGGAGAGCTTTCTTGTTATCAACGGTTGTGCCATTGGCCTCCTCTGAGGGCAGCGGTTTTCACGCACCCTCAGTAGCCGAGTTTTTCCCTGGCGAACTGCTGTTTGTCGGCACCCCGTTTGCCATGACGCGCATGAATCTCATCGGCTTGTTGATGGCTGGCGTTCTTGCACTGTTCTTCGTATGGGCTTTTGCAAAGCCAAAGTTGGTTCCCCGCGGTGTGCAAAACGTGGGTGAGCTCGCCATTGACGTGGTGTACAAAAACGTCATTGATGAAGTCATGGGTGAAAAGGGTCGCAAGTACGCGCCTTACCTCATATCGATGTTTTGGTTGCTCTTTGCGTTCAACATCACCGGAATCATCCCAACGCTGCACATTGGTGTCTCCAGCGTCATCGGCATTCCACTGCTGTTTGCGCTGATTGCCTGGTTGGTCTTCAACATCCAAGGCATTCGCGCGCTCGGCTTTGGTCATTACCTCAAGGCCAACCTCTTCCCACCAGGTATCCCGTGGCCTATTTACTTCCTCGTGACCCCAATTGAGTTGGTCTCGACATTCATCCTGCGTCCATTGACGCTCACCATTCGTTTGCTCGCCAACATGATGGCTGGCCACTTGTTGCTGGTGCTCTTCTTTAGCGCCACCAGCGCCCTGCTCGTCGCTGATGGATATTTGAAGATTTTTGCGTTGCCTGCTTTTGCAATGGGCTTTGCATTCACGCTCTTTGAAATCCTCGTCGCGGTACTGCAGGCCTACATCTTCACGCTTCTGACCGCTGTCTACATTGACGGTGCGACGAGCGAGGAGCACTAAACACCCCAGACATTCAGATAACCGTCTTGAATGAAGATTGAAAGGAACAACCGTGAGTCTGCTTGCAGAAGGTATTAACGGCAACCTCAACGCCATCGGCTACGGCTTGGCTGCGATTGGCCCAGGCATCGGCATTGGTATCCTCGTGGGCAAGGCCCTCGAAGGCATGGCACGTCAGCCAGAAGCAACAAGCATCCTGCGTACCAACATGTTCTTGGGTATTGCATTCACAGAAGCACTTGCGCTTATTGGTCTGGTTGCAGGCTTCCTCTTCGTTTAATCGATACCTCTGGTTTCACCAGAGATGTCAACGTCCGATCGCTTAGGCGAACTTGATAGAAGGTCATGATTGAGATGAATGTGCTAGCTGAAGCCGCAGCGCAAGAAGGCAGTGCCATCTTGCTTCCGGCTACCTACGACCTCATCTGGGGTGGGTTGTCATTTCTCATCATCTTTGTCCTCTTCTGGAAGTTCGTTCTTCCTGCGCTGAAGAAGGTGCTCGACGAGCGCGCTGACCTCATTGAGGGTGGCATTGCTCGTGCAGAAGACATGCAGGCAGAGGCGCAAGCTTCGCTGGAATCCTATCGTGCAGCACTTGCTGAAGCCCGTGAAGAAGCAGCAGAGATCCGCACCCAAGCTCAGGCTGATCGCCGAGGCATTGTGGAAGAAGCCCGCACCGAGGCAACTGCAGCAGCTTTCGCAGTGACTCGTGCAGCTGAAGCCGCAATTGAGCGTGATCGTGCTCAGGTCATCGGTCAACTCACGACTCAGGTTGGCGAACTTGCAGTACAGATCGCTAGCCGTGTCGTCGGTGAAGCACTCAGCGATGATGCTCGTGTTCGGGCAACAGTTGAGTCCTTCATCGCTGACCTTGAGTCAATGGCTCAAAAGCAGGGCAGCAACTGATGTATGCCAGCAGTCGCCATTCCCTAGCCCAGCTCACCAGCGAGCTTGAAAGCCGCCGTTCATCGGTTGGTTTCGAACTCGTCGCTGATGAGTTGTACTCGGCGTGTGACTTGTTGGGGCGCGAAAAGTCGTTGCGTCAGGCACTCAGCGATAGTGGCCGATCAGCCCAAAACCGAGGTGAAATTGTTCAGACAATTTTCGGTTCAAAGCTGAGCGCGCCAACGGTGGAGATTCTCGCCAGCGTCGCTCGCTCCCGCTGGTCATCAACTGAAGATCTAGTTGAAGCGGTACGTACGTTGGCTAATCAGACGGCTTTCATGGTTGCGGCGAACAACGGCACCTTGGGAACCACTGAGGATGAGATTTTCCGCATTGGTCGGGCAATTTCTGGTTCTGCAGATTTGCAGTCGGTGCTGACTAACCCGGCAATTTCTGGCAACACCAAGGCCGGCATCGTGTCCGATTTGCTTGCAGGCAAGTCAACTGCAACGACCCAAACAGTGGTCGGGTTTACCCTGAGTCACCTTGACGGGCGTCGAATCGATCAAGCAATTGATGAGCTCGTGGCACTCGCTGCTGCTCAAGCCTCACGTGTGGTGGCTTCGGTTCGTGTTGCTCGTCCACTTGATGAGCAGTTGACTGATCGCATGGTTCGAGCACTGAACGACCTCACTGGTCAGCAAGTACAGCTCAATGTGGTGGTTGATCCTTCAGTTCTAGGGGGAGCGCTCGTCACTATCAACGGTGAAGTTATTGATGGCACGATTGCCTCACGCCTCGCTGAAGCTCGCCGCACTGTGGTGGGCAAGGTTTAAGTTTTACCCGCAATTTTTCTACGAATAACCACGTGCCCGTGACCCACGGGCCTGAATGAGAGAGCAGGTCACCATGACGGAGCTGACGATCCGGCCGGAAGAAATCCGGGATGCGATCGAGCGGAACGTCGCGGCGTACTCGCCCGAAACCGCCCGTGAAGAAGTTGGTCGTGTCATCGAGACTGGTGACGGCATCGCTCGAGTTGAAGGTTTGCACTCAGCAATGACCAACGAGTTGTTGGAATTCGAAGGTGGGCTTCTTGGCCTAGCTTTGAACCTGGACATCCGCGAAATCGGCGTGGTGTTGCTTGGCGATGGTTCAAAGGTCGAGGAAGGCCAGACTGTGCGCCGCACGGGCGAAGTGCTTTCCGTGCCAGTTGGCGATGCTTACCTTGGTCGCGTTGTTGATCCGCTCGGTCAGCCAATCGATGGACTTGGCGAAATCGTTGCCGAAGGCCGCCGTCCACTTGAAGTCCAGGCTCCATCAGTTGTGGAACGCCAGCCAGTGAAGGAACCACTACTCACCGGCATCAAGGCAATCGACGCAATGACCGCAATTGGGCGTGGCCAGCGCCAGCTCATCATTGGTGACCGCCAGACCGGTAAGACGGCCGTGTGCTTGGACACCATCTTGAACCAGCGCGAAAACTGGTTGACCGGTGATCCAAAGAAGCAGGTTCGTTGCATCTACGTTGCAATCGGCCAAAAGGGTTCAACCATCGCTTCGGTCAAGGGAGCGCTCGAAGAATACGGCGCATTGGAATACACCACGATCGTGGCGTCTCCAGCCTCTGACCCAGCAGGCTTCAAGTACTTGGCTCCATACACTGGCTCAGCCATTGGGCAGCACTGGATGTACCAAGGTAAGAACGTCCTTATCGTGTTTGACGATCTTTCAAAGCAAGCTGAGGCCTACCGCGCTGTTTCCTTGCTCCTTCGTCGTCCACCAGGCCGCGAGGCGTACCCAGGCGACGTCTTCTACTTACACTCACGTCTCCTTGAGCGTTGTGCCAAGCTCAGCGATGAGCTCGGTGCAGGTTCGATGACTGGACTACCAATCATCGAAACCAAGGCTAACGATGTGTCGGCATACATTCCGACCAACGTTATTTCGATCACCGACGGTCAGTGCTTCTTGGAATCTGACCTCTTCAACTCTGGCGTTCGACCAGCAATCAACGTGGGTATTTCGGTTTCCCGCGTTGGTGGCTCAGCTCAGCCAAAGGCAATGAAGAAGGTTGCTGGACGTTTGCGTCTTGACCTTGCTCAGTTCCGTGAGCTCGAAGCTTTCGCATCCTTTGGTTCAGATCTTGACGCTGCATCAAAGGCTCAACTTGCACGTGGTTCCCGCCTCGTTGAACTGTTGAAGCAGCCTCAGTACGACCCACAATCAATGGAACGCGAAGTTGTTTCTGTGTGGGCTGGTACTACTGGTCGTCTTGATGATGTCCCTGTTGAAGATATCCGTCGTTTCGATGCTGAGTTCCTTGACTATGTCGAGCGCGCAAAGCCAGCAATTTTTGACGCGATTCGCACCACCACGGATCTATCAGATGACACCGTTGCAGTTCTTGAAACTACGATTGAGGAATTCAAGAAGCAGTTCACTACCACTGCAGGGCATTTGCTCGTGAACGATGAACCAGTTGCTCCTGTCGCTGATTCAGCAATCGATCACGCACAGGTCACTCGGACTGTTAAGGGCTAACACACATGGGTGCCCAACAGAGGATCTACCGGCGGCGCATTCGCTCCGTGCAGGCGACCAAGAAGATTACGAAAGCTATGGAGTTGATTGCTTCATCGCGCATCGTGAAGGCGCAACAGCGTCTTGACGCTTCTTTGCCGTACCTGCAACACCTCATGTCAGCGATCAATGCCGCAGCTACTGGCGCAGCTGATATTGCTTCGCATCCACTGATGGCTAATCCAACCGATCGTTCTAAAGCAGCAGTGCTCGTGATAACTGCTGATCGCGGTATGGCTGGTGCGTACTCAGCAAACACCTTGCGGGACGCCGAAGCGCTCTATGCAAATTTGCGCGAAAGTGACGTCACGGCTGTTCCTTACGTGGTCGGTCGCAAGGGTGTGGCGTACTACCGCTTCCGAGAGCGAGCGATGGGTGGGGAGTACACCGGTTTCACGGATCAGCCGACTTACGCAGATGCCAAGGCGATTGCCGCTGATTTACTGAACGCCTTCAATACTCCTGTTGAGGAGGGTGGTGTCGATGAAATTCATATTGTCTACACCCACTTCGTCAACATGGGAACTCAGGAAGTACGCATTCGTCGCGTTCTTCCACTCGAAGTGGTTGATGAAATAGTTACGGTGGAGTCTTCAAGTGAGGCTGTGCCGCTGTACGAATTCGAACCGGATGTCGAAAGCGTTCTTGACGCTCTTTTGCCTCGCTACATTGAGCACTCGGTGTATTCCGCGCTGCTCATGTCGGCAGCATCTGAGCACGCTGCTCGCCGTCGCGCAATGAAGTCTGCAACAGATAATGCTGAAGAACTCATTCGCACACTTACCCGTCAAGCAAACCAGGCCCGTCAGGCCGAGATTACCCAAGAAATCAGCGAGATCGTCGGCGGCGCAGACGCGCTCGCTGCGAGCTAGGAGAAGGAATCGTCATGACTACTCAGACCACCGCTGGAGTGGGACGCGTTGCACGCGTTACCGGACCGGTTGTCGACGTTGAGTTCCCAGTCGAGGCCATGCCCGCGCTGTACAACGCTCTCAATGTCACTGTGTCCTTTGACCAGGGCGAAGAGGGCGGCGCGAACAATCGCGTGTTGACCCTTGAGGTAGCCCAGCACATCGGCGACAACATGGTGCGAGCAATCTCGATGCAGGCAACTGATGGTGTGGTTCGCGGCTCCGAGGTCATCGACACTGGCAACCCAATCATGGTTCCAGTTGGCGACGTCACCAAGGGTCACGTATGGAACACCCTGGGTGTGCCACTTGACGTTCCAGCTGCAAGCTTGGATATCAAGGAGCGTTGGAGTATCCATCGTCAGGCACCTGCCTTCGATCAGCTCGAATCAAAGACCGAAGTTTTCTGGACCGGCATCAAGGTCATCGACCTGCTCACTCCGTACGTTAAGGGTGGAAAGATCGGTCTGTTCGGCGGCGCAGGTGTAGGCAAGACCGTTCTTATCCAGGAAATGATTTACCGCGTAGCGGAAAACTTCTCCGGTGTATCGGTGTTCGCAGGTGTCGGCGAACGTACCCGTGAAGGCAACGACCTTTTCTTGGAAATGAGTGAGTCAGGCGTTCTCGAGAAGACTGCACTCGTCTTCGGTCAGATGGATGAGCCACCTGGCACGCGTCTTCGTGTTGCGTTGACCGCACTCACCATGGCTGAATACTTCCGCGATGTTCAAAAGCAGGACGTGTTGTTGTTCATCGACAACATCTTCCGCTTCACTCAAGCAGGTTCGGAAGTGTCAACGCTGCTCGGCCGTATGCCTTCAGCAGTGGGTTACCAGCCAACACTCGCTGACGAAATGGGTCAGCTCCAAGAGCGCATTACTTCAACACGTGGTCACTCGATTACGTCCCTTCAGGCAATTTATGTTCCTGCAGACGACTTGACCGACCCAGCTCCAGCAACCACATTCGCCCACTTGGACGCAACGACAACGTTGAGCCGTCCAATTTCCGAACTTGGTATTTACCCAGCTGTGGATCCGCTTGACTCAACGTCACGTATTTTGGATCCTCGTTATGTTGGTGCGGAGCACTACGCAGTGGCTGCACGTGTGAAGGAAATTCTGCAGAAGTACAAGGATCTTCAAGACATCATTGCGATCCTTGGTATCGATGAACTTTCTGAAGAAGACAAGATCATTGTTGGTCGCGCTCGTCGCATTCAGCGCTTCCTTTCACAGAACATGTTCGTGGCAGAAGCCTTCACTGGCCAGCCAGGTTCATTCGTCCCAGTTGAAGAGACCATCTCTTCGTTCAAGGCTCTTACTGAAGGTGTGTATGACCACCTCCCAGAACAGGCCTTCTTCATGGCTGGTGGCATCGAAGATGTTGAGAAGGCAGCAGCTGAGTTGGCAAAGAAGTAAGTCATGGCAGAACTCAATGTCAGTGTCGTCTCAGCTGAGCGTGCTCTATGGAGTGGCGAAGCAACGTCGCTCGTAGCAAAGACACCAGAAGGCGAAATCGGCATTCTGGCTGGCCACGAACCAGTGTTGGCCTTGCTTGTCGAAGGTCCTTTGCGCATTGAACGCAGTGATGGTTCAAAGCTTTTGGTCGCCGTCCATGGTGGATTCTTCTCAGTGGCAAATAATTCAGTGCAGATCATTGCCGAACTTGCCGAACTTGCCGAAGACATCGACCTTGAGCGAGCAAAGATCGCGCTCGCCAATGCACAGTCATCATCAACAGACGTAGATGAAGCAGCGATTCGTCGTGCAGAAACTCGGATCTCGGTAGCTGGTCTTGTGAGTGCTGCGCGCTAGTACACAACTATTAAGAAAGGGACCCATGATTTTCTGGGTCCCTTTCTTTTTGTCTAAAGTTTTGAGTGTGCGTGCCTATCGATTAGCGCCAGGAACCCACAGCACGTCGCCACCGGCATCCTTATTGGCCAAACGAGACAGAATAAAGAGAAGGTCGCTGAGGCGATTCAAGTACGTAGCAGTGAGTGGATTCATGCCGCCGTGGTAGGTGTCAAGGGCTGCCCAAGTTGTGCGCTCTGCGCGGCGCACAACGGTGCGAGCCACATGTAGTTGTGCAGCCGCTGGCGTTCCCCCAGGCAACACGAATGAGCGCAGAGGATCAAGTTTTGCGTTGTAGTCATCGCAGGCGCGCTCAAGATAATCGATGTAGCCCTGGGTGACTCGAAGTGGTTCATGTGGGGGATTGTCGACAACTGGAGTACACAAATCTGCGCCGACATCGAAGAGATCATTTTGCACGCGTACGAGCAGGGCGGTGACATCGTCACCGAGCGCCTTCATGGCCAGCACTACACCGATGGCGCAGTTCGCTTCATCGACGTCTGCGTAAGCCTTCAGGCGCGGGTCATTCTTGCCCGTACGGCTCATGTCGCCCAGGGAAGTGGTGCCATCGTCGCCGGTACGGGTATAGATACGCGTCAAATTCACCATGATCTGACCTTACTCCTACGATGAACCCGTGGAACTTCTCAGTGTGGTCGGCGGCGGCCGGCTCGTTGGAGAAGTCCGCGTTACCGGAGCCAAGAATTCTGTCTTGAAGCTCATGGCTGCCGCACTGCTGGCTGAGGGAACCACCACGCTGCTAGATGTGCCCGACATTCTTGACGTCGAGATCATGGCTGAATTGTTACGCCGTCTGGGGTGCGAGGTCACTCACGATCAGGCTGAAGGCATTGTTGCGATCACCGTGCCTGCAGTGCTTGATCATCGCGCTGACTATGACCTTGTTCGGCGCATGAGGGCATCAATTTGCGTGCTCGGGCCGCTGCTTGCCCGTTGTGGCGCAGCCGAAGTCGCGCTTCCTGGCGGCGACAACATCGGTTCGCGTGGACTAGATATGCATGTTGAAGGCCTGATCAAACTTGGTGCACATGCTGTGAATGAACATGGCTACTTGATTGCCTCAAGCGATAAGCGTTTGCATGGCGAATCCGTGTATCTCGATTTTCCTAGTGTGGGCGCCACCGAAACTATTCTCATGGCAGCAGTTACTGCCGAGGGCACCACCGTGATTGACAACGTTGCGCGTGAACCGGAAATTGTTGATATCTGCACGATGCTCAATGAAATGGGTGCGCAGATTTCAGGAATTGGGTCTTCAACTTTGACAATTGAGGGTGTGTCGCAATTACATGCGGTGACTCATCGAACTGTTCCTGATCGCATTGTTGCCGGTACTTGGGCTGTCGCAGCAGCAATCACTCAGGGCGACATCACGATTCACAATGCCAAGCCTGAGCATCTGCAAATTGCGTTAGAAAAGCTTGCAACCGCAGGTGCGGTGATTACTGACGTCGAAGATGGATTCCGAGTAGTCATGAATGAACGACCAAAGTCTGTCGACATTGTCACGCTTCCATACCCAGGATTCCCAACGGATTTGCAGCCTCAGTTCATCGCGCTCAACGCCATCGCTGAAGGTGCGGCTCTGGTTACCGAGAATCTTTTCGAAGCGCGATTCCGGTTTGTGCAAGAGCTGGCTCGCTTGGGGGCGGATGTGCGCACGGATGGGCACCACGCATTGGTGCGTGGGCGAATCGAACTGTCAGGCGCTCCTGTGGAAGCCACTGATATTCGTGCGGGCGCAGGTTTGGTTCTGGCAGGTTTAGTTGCTGAGGGTACGACAACGGTGTACGGCGTTTCGCATATTGACCGTGGGTATTCTGGTTTCGTTCCTGATCTCGTGCGGCTAGGAGCGCAGATTATGAGAGTAGACGAACCGGGTTAAGGCATTCTGAGTATTGCCTGAGCCTGTTCGAGATCCGCAGGCCACACCATCACGCGTGGACCATCAAGAGTGTTCGTCAGGGTGGCACGGACCCCGGCATCTTCAAGTTGCCGTCGCTGAATTTCACCTTCAATGTACGTGCCCGGAACTGATACAGCGACAAGAAGCCCATATTCGTCGCTCGTGCCTGGTTTGGGCGGGGCCGCAATCAGTGAAGAACCACGCGAAAATGCCCACCGCAAGATAAAGATCAGGGCACCGATGGCGAGCAGGGCAAAGATCGGTCCGAAGGCGAAGGAAAAGGCTTTCCATGCGGGCACACGCCTATGGTGCACCTCCCGCGTTTGGTCCCATGCATCGGTACGGTTACGGGGTGCGAATCTTGGTGGCCACCTGTACGGTCGATTACGTTGGTCGGCTCACCGCCCACTTACCCTCTGCCCTACGTGTGATCATGGTCAAGGCTGACGGTTCGGTGCTGATCCATGCTGATGGCGGTTCATATAAGCCATTGAACTGGATGAGTCCACCGTGCTCGCTGAAAGAAAAAGAAGCAGAAGCTGACGAAGACCATGCGCTTTGGTTAGCGGAAAACAAGGCCGGGGAACAGTTACGCATCACGATTCATGAAGTGCAACATGATTCCTCGCATGAACTTGGAATCGATCCAGGTTTGCAAAAAGATGGTGTTGAAGCCCACCTGCAAGTGTTGCTCGCAACTCACGTGAATGTGTTGGGTGAAGATTGGTCGCTCGTTCGTCGCGAATTTCCAACTGCGATTGGGCCCGTTGATCTGATGTGCAAAGACGCCAAGGGCGGATCAGTTGCAGTCGAAATTAAACGGCGCGGAGAAATCGATGGCGTTGAACAACTCACTCGCTACCTAGAACTCTTAAATCGAGACCCTTTGCTAGCGCCCGTGAGCGGGGTGTTTGCTGCACAAGAAATCAAACCGCAAGCGCGCACGCTCGCTGAAGATCGAGGCATTCGCTGTGTTGTCTTGGACTACGAAGCACTTAAGGGAACTGAAGATCCAAGTTTGCGATTGTTTTAGTCATGGGTCGCAAACACCGTCGCGAACCTGAGCGCAATGCGGATCGTCCGGCCTTCTTCACCTATCGTGATGTTGAAAACTTTCACGGTGAAGAGTGGGTAGTGCAAACTGTCACCGGGTCAGCTGCCATCAAGACCTATCGTTGCCCTGGATGTGATCACGAGATTCGCCCATCGACTCCGCACGTCGTTGCTTACCCATCGCAAGATCTTGGCGGAGTAGACGCGCGGCGTCATTGGCATAAGCCGTGTTGGGCTGCACGTCATCACCGTGGACCTCGTCGTTAAGGAAGATCGAATGCCAGAAATCGTTGCCAACTCGGTACTCCCCGCTCGACGTGAGCCAATCACATTGCACACCAGCGATGGATTGACACTCGTAGGTGAACTCGCGCTGCCGATAGATAGGGAACCCACAGCAACAATTGTTTGTTGTCATCCGCTGCCCACTGCTGGCGGTTTCATGGATAGTCATGTGTTGCGCAAGATGGCCTGGCGCCTTCCGGCACTTGCCAATATTGCCATCCTTCGCTTCAACACGCGGGGCACTACAAGTCCACATGGCACGAGCGAAGGAACCTTCGATGAAGGCAATGCGGAAGGTTTGGATTTAGCGGCAGCCTTGGAATTCGTGCGTGATCAAGGGTTACCCACGCCTTGGGTCTTGGGTTGGTCATTTGGTACCGACGTGATTTTGAAACACGCAATCAAGGGTCAAACAGAACAGGGCCTGTGCGGTGCAATTTTATTGTCACCGCCATTGCGCTTTTCGCACGTTTCAGATCTTGATCGTTGGGCAGATTCAGGGTTACCGCTGACGGCCTTGGTCCCTGAAAATGATGACTATCTACAACCGCCGGAAGCTATTGAAAGATTTGCGCGCATTGCGCAGGCAGAAGTCATCGGTGTTCCCGGAGCGGGTCACTTATGGGTTGGCGAAAAATCAGTGCGTGTGGTGCTGAACGAGATTGTGGCTCGCGTGGCCCCACAAAATTCACCACTGCCTCTTGAGTGGGACGGGCCGATGGAACGCTGGAGTGACCTCTAGCTCGTTGTTTTCAGTGGCGCTTTGAGTGCTTCTTTAATCAAGTTCGCGTAGGCACGCGCTCCTTTTTTCGTGAGATGAATGTGATCGGATACGAAATATTCAGGATGGCCTACCGAAGCTGAACGCCAATCAGCAATCACAACATTTGAAAAGTCGGGGGCTACTTTTGCTATCGCTTCATTATTTGAATCGCGCCAACTACGCGGCACATTGTTGTTAATCAAGATAACTCGCTGATGTTTCTTCACGATATTGAGAATCGTTCGCGTCATCGATTCAGTGAGTGTTCCGTTGGTGCCTGTGTGAATTACCACTACGGGGGAAAGCATTCCTTTGCTTTCATACCGACGCATAGGTCCGAGAAAGCCACCAGGGAATCTCGATACTGAGGCATCGATAGCGATTCCAGGCAGTTCCTTTCGCAGCACAGGTCTGGCCCCAAGCATCACTGAATCACCAATGCCGGTGATGGTGGGATTCACAACCCCATCGAGGCGCACACGTTTTTCTTTTCCAACTGCTGCGACAACATCTGCAGCGGTTTGGGTGTTCATTGCTGTATTTGCAAATGCGATACCCAAGCCACCCAGCGTGAGGAAGGCCATGACAGCAGCGCCCATAATCTGAAATCTGGCACGCTGTCGAACCTGCATATTTGGACTCTCGAGTTTCTTGAATGCTCGGCCGATGACGCCTCGTCGGATTGGCATTTCAAGGAAGCGGTAGCTCAGTTCTGCAGCGGCAAAAGTCAGCGCCAGCCGAAGGACCAGCAACCAAACGCCGGTGAGTGAGGTATCGAGTTCAGGCCTGGTCACCGCGAAAATTGGCCAGTGCCATAAGTACAGGCCGTACGAGCGTTGTCCGATATACCGCCAGGGTTGAGTGCCCAGTGCGCGGCCGAAATTTGTGCCGGGGTGGCTGGAGATAACGATCAGCAGAGCAACAACAAGGGCCAGAGCAAGGAAACCGCCGCGATAGAGCCATGGCGTGAATTCACCGACGGTGAAATAGAACAAGAGAAGAGCAGCGAGAGTCGCTAGACCAATGACCGTGAGCCCGTCACGAGTAGTGCGGTTAACAATGGCTTGCACCATGCCTGGGCGCCACACGCTGGCCAAGGCTGCACCAATGAGCAGGCCCATTGCGTGCGAATCAGTGCCGAAGTAGACCCGGCTTGGATCGGCGAGTTCGGGATACCCATGTTGCAAGGAGAGATAGAGCATCCAAATAGTCGAAAGCGCTGCGAGTACGAGGGAAGCAATGAGCACTCCACGCCTGCGCCAAATGCGCATCAAGGTGAAGGCGATGATGGGCCAAACAAAGTAGAACTGTTCTTCAACGGCTAATGACCACAGGTGTTTGAGTAATGGAGGTCGAGCGATGAAGTCGAAGTACGAGGTGTCACCGATGATGTACCACCAGTTATTGACATATAACGCGGAAGCGACGATGTCGCTTGCTGTTTTGTGTGCAGCGTCTTGGTAAATGAATGTGCAGGCAATCGCAACTACAATAAGTAAAGCGATGAGTGCAGGGAATAGGCGGCGGACTCGTCCAAGATAAAAATTCTTGAAATTGATTGCCCCAGTTCGTTCGAATTGTTCGAGTAGAAGTGTGGTGATCAAGAACCCGCTCAGTACAAAAAAGACATCGACGCCAAGAAATCCGCCAGGCAAGAAGCCTAGGTCTGCGTGATAGAGCAAAACTCCGATTACCGCGACTGCGCGGATGCCGTCAAGGCCCGGTAGGTAGCCCATTTCTCCTGATGCGCGCCCACGATCAAGCCGCCAAGGGGTTTGTGGACCAGAGCGCACGAGATCGCTAGAGGTCGGGGAAGTGGCCACGACTCATCGTAGAAGATCGAGGTGACTAATTGATGAACGAAAAGAGATCTTGCAATTGCGTTGCAAGATCGTTGGTACGCGAAAGCCACCAAGCTGCGATTAGTGCTGCGCCTATAGCGAGCACAACAAACAACTTGATGGCTTTGCGTACGAGTGCCAGTAATGCCAAGGCGCCGAGCATGCCGACGACTACTGCAACGATTTCACTTTGATGTTCGTGGAAGAACGTTGTGATTTCGTTGGGCATAAATGAACAGTGTTAGTGAGCAGCGTTCTTGGCTGGTTCGACGAGTTCAACAAGCACGCCACCGCAATCCTTTGGGTGGGCAAAGTTAATGCGTGAACCACCGGTGCCACGGCGAGGTGCGTCGTACAACATGCGAATGCCTTTAGCGCGAAGTGCATCAGCTGCAACCTCTACGTCATCCACGGTGTATGCCATTTGCTGAATGCCAGGGCCATTGCGATCAATGAACTTTGCGATGGTTGATTCTGGGCCAGTTGGGGCAAGCAGCTGAAGTTGAGCTCCGCCGCCGTCTACTGCAACCATGCATTCGCGAACGCCTTGTTCTTCGTTGACTTCTTCGTGAATGACCTTCATTCCAAACATTTCTTCGTAGAACTTCATGGCTACGTCGAGATCTGGAACGGCAATGCCGATGTGGTCTACACGCTTAAAAATGGGATCCATGATCTGAATCTTGCCCTATGGCTTGCGTCGCTGCCATGCACCTGGCTCATCTAGGAGCCTTGTCACAGGTTCGGGCAAATGGTTTGCCGCAACATCAGCCAAGGTGATGTGTTCGAGCACATCGCGCATCGCTGCGCGTACCGCAACCCAGACCTCTTTGAGGTGCTCTGAGGGGCCGGCATATTCCACGTCTTCGGGTCTTTGACCTCGGACCGCGGCAAGTGGGCCATCGAGGGCGCGCACCACATCAGCAATAGTTATGTCCTGTGGGGCAATATTGAGGCGGTAGCCTCCCACGGCGCCTCTTCGACTGGCCACGATGCCAGCAAGTCGCAGTTGTCTCAGAATCCCTTCGAGGAATTTGCCGGGGATCTCTTGGGATTCACTGATTGCTTCGCCTTTGACCAACGTTTGCGGATTGGCCAAGTAGGAGGCTGTGAGTTCCAAGAGAGCACGCATCCCATAATCTGCCTTGGCTGAGATGTACACGTCGCTATTCTCCTCAAATTTAGGGGAAATGCTAGCCGAGTTCGGTCGTGTGTCATGAACCTCGCCGCGATAAGCAAGAATATGCACGTGAACACCCCTTTTGCCGGCCGCGGGGCTATTGATTTAGGTGCCCTTGCGGTAGCCCGTCAACAACAAGAACAAGCAGCAGCGGCCATGGCCAATGCGCCTGAGGGCGTCGTCATTGATGTCACGGAAGCAAGTTTTCAATCCGCAGTCATTGACCAGTCCGAAACAGTTCCAGTGATCTTGGATCTCTGGGCAACCTGGTGTGGCCCTTGCAAGCAACTTTCTCCAGTGTTGGAAAAGCTGGCCGCAGAATCCGGCGGCAAATGGATCTTGGCAAAGATCGACGTTGATGCGCAGCCACGTTTAGCTCAGGCCTTCCAGGTGCAGTCAGTTCCATCCGTGTTCGCAGTGATTAAGGGACAACCTGCTGCACTGTTCCAAGGCGCTCAACCGGAAGCGCAAATTCGTGCGGTGATCGCTGAAGTCCTGAAGATTGCGGCGCAGCAGGGCGTCACTGGAACTGTTGGTGAGGCTCCACAGGTTCTGGATGAAATCGTGAGCGAAGAGGAACCAATTGATCCTCGCTTCGCCGCTGCCTTCGATGCAATTGAAGCTGGCGATTGGCAAGCAGCTGCGAATGCGTATCAAGCAGTGCTCGCGGTGACACCGAATGATGTTGATGCGCAAGCAGGGTTGGCCATGGTTGGTTTGTATGGACGCACTGAATCCGCAGTGCTCAATCCCGCTGCGGCAGTCAATGATGTCGATGCGCAAATGGATCTCGCTGATTCCGATGTACTGAACGGAAACTGGGAATCTGCGTTTAGTCGCTTGATCGCAGCGATCAAAGTCACCGCCGGCGACGATCGAGCACGCTTGCGCACCCGCTTGCTCGAACTGTTCATGATTGCGGGGGACGAGCCAGCGGTAGTTCCTGCACGCACCGCTTTGGCGAGTGCACTTTTCTAATCGTGCTTAAGAGTTAGTTGCGAGCGCGATCGAAATAGAGATACACCGCTGAGAGTGGTGGAACCACTACATCTGCTGACGCTGGTCGTCCATTCCAAGCATTAGGTAGCGCAGTCACTTCGCCTTGATTGCCCAGTCCTGAGCCGCCATAGTGCAGTGCGTCAGTGTTGAGAAGTTCTTGCCATGTACCAACAAAAGGCAAGGCAATGCGGTAGTTCTGATGCGGCACCGGCGACATGTTGATGATGACCGCAACGCAACTGCCTGACTCATCCCAGCGAAGCCAGGAAAACACATTGGCTTCCGCATCATTGGCATTAATCCACTCAAAGCCACGTGGTTGATCATCTAATTGCCAGAGTGCTGGTGTTTCTTTATAGACTCGGTTGAGGTCGATTACTGCTGCTAGGGCGCCCTGATGTTCTGGGTATTCAAGGAGCCACCATTCAAGGCTCTTTTCGCTGTTCCATTCTTGGGATTGCGCGAATTCTGAACCCATGAACAACAAGTTCTTCCCAGGGTGAGCCCACATGAAGCCGAGATACGCGCGCAAATTGGCAAGCTGTTGCCAACGATCACCAGGCATCTTGCCGATGAGTGAACCTTTACCGTGCACGACTTCATCATGCGAAATTGGCAAAATGAATCGCTCGCTATAGGCGTAGACCATTGAAAAGGTCATTTCATTGTGGTGATACTGGCGATGAATCGGCTCATGCTCGACGTAATCAAGCGAGTCGTGCATCCAGCCCATATTCCATTTAAAGCCAAAGCCAAGCCCACCATTAAATGTTGGCTGGGTAACGCCTGGCCACGCAGTTGATTCCTCTGCGATAGTCATAACGCCGGGTACTCGCTTGTATACCGTTGCATTCATCTCTTGTAAGAACTGAACGGCTTCAAGGTTTTCGCGACCACCAAATTGGTTGGGGTACCACTCACCAGCTTTTCGCGAGTAATCCAAGTACAACATTGAAGCCACGCCGTCTACCCGAAGGCCATCAACGTGGTACTCCTCGAGCCAGTAAATGGCATTCGAAACCAAGAAGTTACGTACTTCTGTGCGTCCGTAATTGAAAATAAATGAACCCCAGTCAGGGTGCTCACCGCGACTTGGATCTGGATGTTCGTAGAGTGCAGATCCGTCAAACTTCACCAATGCCCACGGGTCAGTGGCGAAGTGTGCAGGAACCCAGTCAACGATGACACCGATGCCCGCGTTGTGAAGTGCGTCAATCAGAAAACGCAAGTCATCAGGTGAGCCAAAGCGTGACGATGGCGCAAAGTACGAAGTCACGTGGTAGCCCCAAGATGGTGAATATGGGTGCTCAGCAAGTGGCATGAATTCAACGTGAGTGAATCCCGTTCGCTTTACATACTCAACGAGTTCCGTAGCAAGTTCTCGATAGGTCAAGCCTTCGCGCCATGAACCTAAGTGCACTTCATAAATGCTGATGGGGTTGCGATGCGGATCTTTTGCGGCGCGCTGCGCAAGCCAGGCGTGGTCGGTCCACTGATGTGTCGAAGTGAAAACACGTGAACCGGATGCTGGTGGAACCTCAGTGGCATACGCCATCGGATCAGCTTTATCGCGCCAGACTCCGTCTTGCCCAAGGATTTGATATTTGTACGTGACACCGTTACCAATATTGGGAATGAATAATTCCCACACACCCGTTGAACCCAAGGAGCGCATTGGGTGTGCGGTGCCATCCCAGAAGTTGAAGTCACCACTGACACGAACACCTTGAGCACTTGGCGCCCACACGGCAAACGATGTGCCGGTGACTTGGCCTAGGGGAGTGTCGTAGGTGCGCACATGAGCACCCAGTGCGTTCCAGAGTTCCTCGTGACGACCCTCGCTAATGAGATGAAGATCAACATCGCCCAAGGTAGGTAGAAATCGGTATGGATCGTCTCCAGGAATTACTTCCTGGTCGTACGTTGTGTCGAGCGCGTAGGTAGGAATTTGCGTTCCCGACACGATTGCATACCAAATTCCACGGTATTCATGTGTCATCGGAATACGTGAAGTCGGCGTCACCACTGTGACGGCTTTTGCTAATGGTCGAAGCGCGCGAATAGTGACCGAGTCGGTTCCAATATGTGGGCCAAGAATGCTGTGAGGGTCGTGATGCCATCCATCGACAATGCGATCAAGATCGCTTTGGGGGATAACGATGGTGCTAGCGGATTGCGCTGCCATCTGATGACCCCTTCGGTAGGTAAATCACGTGAGCGACCTGTTCCCATGGTGCTAGGCGTACATATGTGTGCTGCTCCCAGGTCCAAGAGTGGTCGTTCAAGAGGTCTTGCGCAATAAAGCGTTCGTTCCATTCGAGACCAAAAGCGGGCATATCCCACCAGATATTGCTGTGGTGTTCGTTGTAGGAATCTAGATTTACGACCACCAAAATCGTGTCGCCTTGATCGTGTTTAGAAAAGGCAATGACATTCGGGTTATCGCTGGCATGGAATTTCAAGGAACGTAGGTCTTGAAGAGCGGGGTGATTGCGACGAATCTGATTGAGCTTGGTCAGCATCGGTGCAAGCGTGATGCCAAGTTCATCGGCCTGCTGCCAATCGCGAGGACGGTATTGGAACTTCTCGGTATCGAGGTACTCCTCGCTACCAGGTTTGAGCGCTACATGCTCGAAGAGTTCAAATCCGCTGTAAATGCCATAGGTAGGAGCCAAGGTTGCAGCGAGTACCGCGCGGATTGCGAACGCATGCGGTCCACCGTCTTGAAGATACTCAGTCAATATGTCGGGAGTATTCGTGAAGAGGTTCGGGCGCATTGACTCAGCGGCGCTGGAAGCGAGTTGGTTGAGGTATTGCTCAATTTCCCCGCGTTCATTGCGCCAAGTGAAATAGGTGTAACTTTGCTGAAATCCAACTTCGGCAAGCGCGCGCATCATTGGTGGGCGAGTGAAAGCTTCCGCTAAGAAAAGTACATCAGGATCTGTTGCATTGATCGCGGCGATGAGTCGTTCCCACACCCACACGGGCTTGGTGTGTGGGTTATCAACGCGGAAAATTCGAACTCCATGTTCAACCCAAAATCGCGTTACACGTTCAACCTCGAGGTACAGGCCTTCAGGATCGTTATCGAAATTCAGTGGGTAAATGTCTTGGTATTTTTTCGGTGGATTTTCAGCGTAGGCAATGCTTCCATCAGCGCGGGTAGTGAACCACTCAGGGTGGGCAGTTACCCACGGATGATCAGGTGCAGCTTGCAATGCAAGGTCGAGTGCAATTTCCATACCGAGTGCATTTGCATGTTTCACAAATGCAGCAAAATCCTTCAACGTTCCAAGGTCAGGATGCACAGCATCGTGCCCCCCGGCCTTTGATCCAATTGCCCAAGGTGACCCGGGGTCCCCTGCCTTAGGTGTCAACGTGTTATTTGGACCTTTGCGGTTGACTTCACCTACTGGGTGAATGGGTGGCACATACACAACATCGAAACCCATGTCGGCAATCGCATTGAGGCGTTGAGTTGCGGCGCGAAACGTGCCTGATGTTTTCTTCGCAACATCTGCGCCTTCACTGCGTGGAAACATTTCGTACCAAGCGCCAACAAGTGCACGGCGGCGTTGCACGCGCAGTGGCCACGGGCCACTCGTGGTAACAAATTCACGAAGCGGGTTGTCGTGCATTGCTCGCTCAACTTGAGGATCAGTTGCTGCGGCAAGTTTCACAAGAGGGGGCAATTGTGAACGCAGCGTGCTGATGACTGTTGAAAGAAGTGTGTGGTTCGCACCACTGAATGCCGCAAGCGCGCGTTCAAGAATGCGCGCCCCTTCTTCACATTCAAGATCAACATCAAGATTTGCTGGAATCTTAATTTCAGCTCGATGGGTCCACGTTCCCCAAGGATCACCCCACGCTTCAATGTTGAAATGCCACAGCCCCATGGCGTCTGGACGCACATGTGCGCTCCAGGTGTCCAGGCCGTCGTTATTAGCGCGCATGCGCACTCGGGAATGTTCTTGGCCATCTGGGTTATGAAGCACGACCTCAACTCCCAAGCTGTCGTGACCTTCGCGAAAGGCCGTGGCTCGAATGGGAATTAATTCGCCGGCAGCAGCGGCTGCGGCTCGTCTACCGCCAAGAACAACAGGCGAAATATCAGTGATCGGGAAGCGGCCTGAGAGCTCTGCGGCCACTGTGGTGACCGGGGCTAGCCATGGCGAATTGGAAAGGCTTACGTCAGATTCTGACCGAGGTTTTCCGATTCGGGACATGACCCAAACCGTACCCGCGAATGGGGGAATCTGGCAGTCCGTCGCGTCAAGGGCGCCCGTTTAGCCCGGTAGGTACCTAAATGTTTCCTGAAATTCACATGGCTGTGACCTCCTCGGTGATGTAAACGCTGTCATATCGGCTATGGTTTTTCACGTGAGAGCCATACGCCGATTCACCGTCCGAACTGTCCTTCCAGCGCGCCTTGCAGCCCTTGAGGAACTCAGCCTCAATCTGCATTGGTCTTGGGATCCTGAAACCCGCGATCTGTTCGCGGCCATTGATCATGATCTTTGGCAGGCGGTAGGCGAAGACCCTGTTCGCTTGCTCGGAGAAGTGTCAGCGGAGCGCCTGGCTGAACTCGCCAATGATGATGGTTATGTCGGTTGGGTTGAGCAGCGTGTGAACAAGTTGCGCGGCTACCTCACCAGTGATCGCTGGTATCAGTCACTGGGTAACGAAGCTGCAGCAGGCATTGCGTATTTCTCACCGGAATTTGGTGTGACCGCGGCTTTGCCTCAGTACTCAGGTGGCTTGGGCATTCTGGCTGGTGATCATTTAAAGACTGCAAGTGATCTCGGCGTACCGATCATTGCTCTTGGTTTGTTCTATCGCGCCGGCTACTTCAATCAGTCACTTTCGCGTGATGGTTGGCAGATGGAGCGCTACCCAGTGTGTGATCCAGATGGCAGCCCCGTCACCTTGCTTCGTGAAGCAGATGGCAGCCCAGCGAAGGTTGCTGTTGGTCTCAATGGTGGGCGTGTGATTCACGCACATATTTGGGTAGCGCAAGTTGGCAGTGTTCCGCTACTGATGCTTGACTCCGATGTAGAAGAAAATGCACCAACCGAACGTGAAGTCACTGACCGCCTGTACGGAGGTGGTGGAGAGCATCGCCTACACCAAGAAATGTTGCTCGGCATTGGTGGTGTTCGTGCACTTCGCGCCTACTGCCGCATTACCGGCGCACCTGCGCCTGAGGTTTTCCATACCAACGAAGGTCACGCTGGATTCTTGGGCCTTGAGCGCATTCGCGAACTCGTGCAATCAGATCGGGGCTTGTCATATGACGAAGCATTCGAAGCAGTGCGCGCAGGGACGGTGTTCACCACGCACACCCCGGTACCTGCAGGAATTGACCGATTCCCACGCGATCTCGTAGCTAAGACCTTTGGTGGCGATAACGCGGCAGATGGTGTTCCTGTTGAACGCATTCTCGCGTTGGGCACTGAGGATTACGAAGGTGGAGATCCCAGCGTCTTCAACATGGCTGTCATGGGACTGCGCATTGCGGGTCGCGCAAACGGCGTGAGTTTGTTGCACGGTGTGGTGTCCCGCGGAATGTTCGCGGGTCTGTGGGCGGGGTTTGACGCCGAGGATGTGCCAATCACATCGATCACCAATGGTGTACACGCCCCTACGTGGGTATCCCGTCAGATTCGCGATTTAGCGCTGAGTGCTGATAACGCCGGATTACTGAACGAAGCGCAAGGATGGGAAGCAATCGCGCAAGCGTCAGATGAACGTATCTGGGCAGTTAAGCGTCAGCTGCGCGAAGTGCTGATCGAAGACGCTCGTAAGAGACTTCGTGAATCTTGGCTCTTGCGTGGAGCAAGCGATGCTGAACTCCAATGGATCGATGGCGTGTTGGATCCAGACATTCTCACTATTGGGTTCGCTCGCCGCGTGCCGTCGTATAAGCGACTCACCTTGATGCTGCGCGACAAGAACCGTTTGCGTGCGCTGTTACTTGATGAGAAGCGTCCGGTGCAATTGGTTGTTGCCGGAAAGTCACACCCTGCAGATGATGGCGGCAAGAAACTCATTCAAGAACTTGTTCAGTTTGCTGATGAAGAGGGCGTTCGCCATCGGATCGTGTTCCTGCCAAATTACGACATGGCGATGGCAACATTGCTGTACCCAGGTTGCGATGTGTGGCTCAACAACCCGATTCGTCCGCTTGAAGCATCTGGCACCTCAGGCATGAAGGCAGCGCTCAACGGTGCACTCAACTTGTCCATCCTCGATGGCTGGTGGGATGAATGGTTCGATGGTCAAAATGGCTGGGCCATTCCAACTGCTGATGGTGTTGAAGATCCTGATCATCGTGATGATCTTGAAGCAGCGGCGTTGTATGACCTGATTGAAAAGTCTGTGGCGCCAACTTTCTACGAGAACAACGCTCACGGTGTTCCTGCTCGATGGATCGGCATGGTTCGTCATACCTTGAGCACGCTTGGGCCAAAGGTGCTGGCTAGCCGCATGGTTCGCGATTACGTCAACACGTTGTATTTGCCGGCAGCTCATGCAGGTCGTGCGGCAAATGCTGACAATTTCGCACTTGCTCGTGAAGTTGCTGCTTGGAAATCCCAAGTGCGCAGTTCATGGGGAACAGCGCGTGTTGAGCATGTCGAGATTCAAGGTGTCGGTGACACCGTGAACCTTGGAACTGATGTTGAAATCCGTGCCTATGTTGCACTCGGTGATCTCAAGCCTGAAGACATCATTGTGCAGGTTGTGCATGGTCGTGTTGATTCATTCGATGTGATCGTGAATGCGCAGACTCCAGCAATGAGCGTTGTCGAGGGTTATGACGGAAACCGCTGGTTGTACTCGCTGAAGTTGAACTTGGCACAGAACGGTCCATTTGGCTACACCGTTCGAATCCTGCCTAACCATCGCGGTCTTGCATCGCCTCAGGAAATGGGATTACAGATTCAGCCCGTGGTTGCTGCCGAAGTTCATGCTGGTGAAAAGCCAGTGCAGTTCGATAAATAGTTCCGCTAACTGCTGATACGAAACAGCAGCAAGCTCAATGGAGCCATCGTCACGGTGGCTCCCGCTTGCATTTCCGGCCACGTGTTTGCATTGACGTTCGCAGCACTATCGAGTTCACAAACGTACGTGTTCGCGTAAGGGCTGCCTGGCAACACGAAGTCTTGAGGGCCTTCACCGGCATGAATGATGAGTAAGAATGACGCATCGGCATGAGGCGAAAATTCATCACTGTGTGGCAATTCGCCCGTGATGAACATTCCTAATGTTCTGCGGTCGCCTTGGTGCCAGGCATCTGCGGGAATGTCATTTCCATCGGTGCCGATCCAAGCCAAGTCTTTTGGTCCGCCTTCGTGAAGTGGTTTTCCATCGAAGTGATAACGCTGGCGGAAGGTTCGGTACTTGTGTCGAATCTGCATTGTTCTTTGGTTGAACGAGAGTAAATCCCATTGCGCCTGTGACAGATCCCAATTGACCCAAGAAATTTCGTTGTCCTGGCAGTAGGCGTTGTTATTGCCCAGTTGAGTTCGTCCGAATTCATCTCCTGCGGTAATCATGGGAACGCCAGTAGAAAGCGCGAGAGTCGCGAACATGTTTCGGAGTTGGCGTTCGCGAACGTTCAGGATGGCTTCGTCTGAAGTCGGGCCCTCGACTCCGTAATTACGTGAACGGTTGTTGTCAGTGCCATCGCGGTTGTCTTCACCATTAGCCAAATTGTGTTTATGTTCGTAGCTCACCAGATCCTTCATGGTGAATCCATCGTGTGCCGTGATGAAGTTGATCGATGCAAACGGACGGCGCCCGTCTTCTCCGTACAGGTCCGCAGAACCCGTGAGGCGCCAACCAATTTCGCCGATACCAGCTGCTCCGCGCCACCAGTCACGGACGCAGTCGCGGTATTTGTCATTCCATTCAGTCCATAACGGTGGGAATTCGCCAACTTGGTACCCGCCGGGGCCAACATCCCAAGGTTCTGCGATCAGTTTGACTCGGCGCAGAACAGGATCCTGCTGAAGAGTGGACATGAACGTTCCCAGCATTTCGACATCGTGCATTGAACGGGCAAGTGCAGAAGCCAGATCGAAACGGAAACCATCCACATGCATTTCGGTGACCCAGTATCGAAGCGAATCCATCACCATCTGAAGTACATGTGGACTCGAAAGGTTCAGAGTGTTTCCGGTTCCTGTGTAATCAGAGTAGGCGCGCCCGTTTTGGCTGAGGTGGTAGTAATCATCGTTATCAATTCCACGGAAGCTGAGTGTTGGGCCGAATTGGTTGCCTTCAGCGGTGTGGTTGTAGACAACATCAAGAATTACTTCGAGGCCTGCAGCATGTAATGACTTCACCATGTTCTTGAATTCGTTGACCTGTTGGCCGCGGCTTCCCGTTGAACTGTATGCGTGATGTGGAGCAAAGAAGCCAATGGAGTTGTAGCCCCAATAGTTTGTAAGTCCAAGTTCCATAAGGTGAACTTCATCCACAAACTGATGGATAGGGAGCAACTCAACTGCGGTGACACCACATGCAACGAGGTGCTCAATTACGCTGGGATGGGCCAAGCCTGCGTAGGTGCCGCGTTGGTGCTCAGGAACGCTGGGATGAAGCTTGGTGAGGCCTTTGACATGAGCCTCGTAAATAACCGTGTCACTCCACGGCGTATTGGGAGCTTGATCATTTCCCCAGTCAAAGCTGGTATCCGTCAAAACCGATTTAGGAACGTACGGTGCGGAGTTTTCTGCATTAAAGGCAAGATCATCGTTGCCAATGTGGCCATTGACAGCGGTATTCAATACGAGCTGACCATCAATGGCTTTGGCGTAGGGGTCAATCAATAATTTATTGGGATTCCACCGGTGCCCAATAGCAGGGTTCCAGTCGCCGTGAACTCTGAATCCATAGCGCGTACCCACGGGCATATGCGGGATATGGGCATTGAAAATATTGAAGACACGTTCATTTAGCTCAATTTGATGCTCATTGCCTTCATCATCAAAAGTACAGAGGTATACCTGACTGGCACCCTGGGCCCAGATCGCGGCGAAGGCGCCGCCATTTCCGTCGGGGCGAACGCCGAGTGGATCCCAGCGTTGTGGGTGGGTGAGCGGCACCTGATAACGCTAACAGGGTCACAAAGGGACGAAAGCGACGCTAGGCTGCCGCAATCCCATATTTTGTACGGAGAAATGATGTCTGAGTTCGTCAAGCTTGAAGTTCGAGATTCCGTCGGCATTGTTCATTTGCAGCGCCCCAAAATGAATGCCTTAAATGCACAAATGCAGCGTGAAATCGGCGCTATCGCTTTGGAAATCTCAGGGCGTGCAGACATCAACGCTGTGGTCATTTATGGCGGAGAGCGAGTGTTCGCTGCTGGGGCTGATGTGAAAGAAATGGCTGATATGACGTATCAGGAAGCCATTCAGTTCTCGATCGCGCTTGAATCTTTTTTCACTGACGTAGCAAATATTGCTCAACCAACAATTGCCGCGATCACTGGGTTTGCGCTTGGCGGAGGGTGTGAGCTCGCACTGGCCTGTGACTTCCGCGTCAGTGCAGACAACGCAAAACTTGGGCAGCCAGAGATTTTGCTGGGACTGATCCCAGGAGCTGGCGGAACTCAACGCTTGCCGCGCCTGATTGGCCCAGCGAAGGCCAAGGATCTGATTTTCACTGGCCGATTTGTTGATGCGCAGGAAGCGCTCGAGATCGGTCTGGTTGACGTGGTTGTGCCAAATGAGCAGGTACTCGATCGTGCGCTTGAGTGGGCTCAACAATTAGCCAAGGGCCCCCGGATCGCAATGCAGGCGGCTAAGCGAGCAATAGACCTTGGCCTGGATGTTGATCTCAATACCGGTATTGAAATCGAACGCCAGGCATTTGCTGGCCTTTTCGCGACTCAGGATGCCCGAATTGGAATGCGTTCATTCGTGGAAAATGGGGCGGGGAAAGCAACGTTCACGGGCCAATAGTCCGAGCACTACCATCGGGAGTTGTGAAACCCCGCAGCTACCTCGATCACGCCGCGACAACGCGCATGTTGCCGCAGGCGCAAGAGCGCTGGCTTGAGGTCAGTTCGCTCGTGGGCAACCCCTCATCCCTGCATGATTCCGGCCGTCGAACTCGCCGAATTGTTGAAGAGGCGCGCGAGAGTATCGCGGCTGATCTGGTCACCCGTCCAAGTGCAGTGATCTTCACGGGCGGAGGAACTGAAGCTGACAATCTCGCAGTCAAAGGTTTGTTCTGGCGAGGTCAAGAATTGGGAAAGAACGGCATAGTTGCATCGAGCGTTGAGCACCATGCTGTCCTTGATCCCGTTACCTGGCTTGGAGAGCATCAGGGAGCCAAGGTTCAGTGGGTCAACGTTGACCCGCTGGGCAGAATCGATCTGGATGAAGTGGCGAAAGCAGTAACCACGCAAGATATTGCGCTAGTCACAGTCATGTGGGCGAATAATGAAGTAGGCACGGTTCAGCCGGTCTTTGAGCTTGCTGAAATGTGTCGCGCGCATGGAGTCGCATTTCATACGGATGCAGTACAAGTGCTTGGACAGTTGCCAATGAACTTGACGCAGCTTCGTGCGTCTGCAGTCACCATTACGGCACACAAGATTGGTGGACCGTTTGGTGTTGGTGCACTCATTCTTGATCCTGATATCAAACCGACCCCTCTTCTTCATGGCGGTGGCCATGAGCGCGAGATTAGGTCAGGCACCCTTGATGCCGCAGGCATTGCGAGTTTTGCAGTAGCTGTACGCCATGCGGTCGAGCAGCAAGCGGCATTTGCCTCGCGAGTTCAAGCATTGCGAAACGACCTTGTTGAACGTGTGCTTGCATCTGTTCCTGCTGCTCGCCTCAATGGTGAATCGGACTTGAAGAGCGATCAGCGACTGCCTGCAAATGCGCATTTCACCTTCGATGAATGTGAAGGTGACGCTCTGTTGATGTTGCTTGATGCAGCAGGAATTGATTGTTCAACGGGATCGGCCTGCACGGCTGGAATTCCTGAACCAAGTCACGTATTGCTGGCAATGGGTGCAGAACCGCGAGCCTCAAGGGGATCGTTGCGATTCTCGCTTGGTTCCGATTCGACAGTAGCCGATGTTGATCGCCTACTTGAAGTGCTGCCAGGGGTAGTGGACCGTGCAAGTCGTGCAGGGCAAGTGCGGAGTCGTTCATGAAGGTATTGACGGCAATGTCCGGTGGAGTTGACTCTTCTGTCACAGCAGCGCGCATGGTTGATGCGGGTCATGAAGTTACAGGTGTACACCTGGCACTTTCAAAATCTTCGAGCGTGCCGGGATCGCGTGGATGTTGCACGCTAGACGACGCACGTGATGCCAGGCGTGTTGCTGACAAGCTCGATATCCCGTTCTATGTCTGGGATCTATCTGAGCAATTTCGCGAAGAAGTCATGAATAACTTCCTCGAGGAATATAGCAACGGTCATACGCCTAATCCATGCCTGCGTTGTAACGAGAAAATCAAGTTTCTTGCACTGTTGGATCGCGCAATTGACCTTGGGTTCGATGCAGTAGCTACAGGTCATTATGCGCAGGTCATTGATGGACCATTGGGTAAGGAACTCCATCGTGCCGTTGACCCAGAAAAAGATCAGTCATATGTCTTGGGCATGTTGGAGCAGTGGCAACTTGAGCGCTCGCTTTTTCCTCTCGGTGCAAACACCAAGGTGGAAATTCGTGTTGAGGCCGAGCAGCGAGGTTTGCTGACGGCTAAGAAGCCTGACAGTCATGACATCTGCTTTATTCCTGATGGTGACACAGCAGGATTTCTGCGTTCAAAACTTGGCGATCAGCCGGGTGAAATCATTGATATCGAAACTGGTCAAGTCATTGCTGACCATGAAGGCGCATTTGGCTACACGATTGGTCAGCGTCGCGGATTAGATCTGCGAGTACCGGCGGCGGATGGAAAGCCGCGTTATGTCGTTGATGTTGACATTGCCACACGCAAAGTATTTGTAGGGCCACCTGTGTTGCTTGATGTTGATCAAATTATTGGTGTGCGGCCCACGTGGACAAACGGACCAATAGAAGAAAATGCCTTGCAGTGCTTTGCTCAGGTGAGAGCCCATGGTGCACCCGTACCAGCGAAAGCTCGCATAGTTGACGGCGAACTTGTGGTTGACCTTGATGAAGCAATTCGTGGGCTAGCGACCGGCCAGGGTGTTGTGTTATTCGATGGCACTCGCGTGATTGGTTCGGCGACCATCGAGCGAACGCGGCGAGTAGTTCGCACGTGAGTTTTCCGTGGGATTTGGGCGCAGCAACAGGCGTAGGTTCATTGCCAGGTGAGAGTGCACGCGATGCAGCGCGGGTTGTCGCTGGTGAGTTACCTGAATTCCTCCATGTTCCAGAATTGCCCAATCGCGGACCTGGCGGGGACTTGATTGGGCGCACGGGCGGATTACTTCATGCAGTGGGTGCTGACTTTGGGTTGGAAACCACTGCTGATGGGTGGCGAATCACCGATGGATTAAGTCGGGTAATGAAAAGAGCCATCTCCTGGGTTGATGAAGATCTTGATGCCATTGAAGAGTTTGGGCAGGATTACGCAGGCCCAATCAAGACGCAGATCGTTGGCCCTTGGACTATGGCTGCCAGTGTTGAACTCGCGGGCGGTGAACGCATTCTTCGTGACAGCGGTGCCTGTCGTGACTTGGCAGGAGCGTTATCTGAAGCAGCGCGTATTCACGTTGAAGATCTGGCTCGCCGCTTCCCAAAGGCGACAGTGGTGCTCCAGGTTGATGAACCTGGATTGCCTGCAGTGCTGAACGGAACACTGGGAAGTGTCAGTGGCCTTTCGCGTTTTGATCCCGTTGATCCACCAGTTGTGCAAGATGCACTGCGTGCAGTGCTCAACGCAGTCCCGAACGTGCTGAGTGGAATTCATTGTTGTGCTGCCAACCCACCCCTGCGGGTGATGACCGATGCGGGTGCAAAATTTTTCAGTATTGATCTCACCCTTGGGCGGATCGACGAAGACGCAATGGGTGAGGCCTGGGAACAAGGCCTTGGCCTTTTTGCTGGCTGTATCGATCCGTTCCTCCTGGGTGAGCGTCGCATGAGCGACACGACTGCAAGTGCGCCCTTGAGAAATCTGGCTCACCACCTCGGGTTGGAGGATGCTGAGCACATGGCATCTGTAGTGATGACTCCGAGGTGTGGGTGTGCGGGCGCTTCTTGGGTGCAAACGCGCTCTGCGTATGACGCAGCTAAACGCGCAGGCCGAGTGCTACGCAATGAGGACTCACATGAGTGACGTTCCCCACGAAGCTCAATTGCGTTGGTCTGCACTTGTTGGTCAAATCGAGGACGCGCGACGTGCGTATTACGAGCAAGACAATCCAACGATTGACGATCTTGAGTACGACACACTCTTTAACGAGTTGATTGCTTTGGAAGCAAAATTTCCAATTTTGCAGACTCAGGATTCGCCGACGATGGCAGTTGGCGGTGCGGCGGGGGATATGTTCACGCCGGTTGAACACCTGCAGCGCATGTACTCGCTCGATAACGTCTTTGATGCTGAAGAACTTGATGCTTGGTTCGCTCGCACCGAAAAGTCACTGAGCAAGTTTCCAAGTTTGTTATGTGAACTCAAAATCGATGGCCTTGCCATTGATGCGGTGTATGAGCAAGGCAAACTTAAATCTGTTGCGACTCGTGGTGACGGACGAGTTGGTGAGGATGTCACCTATAACGCAGCATTTATTGCAGCGATCCCAAAGGCTTTGAAAGCCACGAAAGGTGTGCCAATCCCGGCGTTAATTGAAGTGCGTGGTGAAGTCTTTTTCACCAATGCATCCTTTGATCAACTGAACTCCGAGCAAAGCGATCAAGGATTGTCGCTGTTTGCTAACCCTCGCAACGCTGCCGCAGGCAGTCTTCGTCAACGTATTGATAAGCGCGAGCAAGATCTGGCTGAAGCGCAAAAAGATTCCGTTTCAGATCGTCAACAGCAGCGAGTTTCCAAGTTGCAGGCAGAACTTGATCGTTCCGTGCGCAGATTGCAGGAGTTGCATTTCACCGTGCATGGGATCGGTGCAGTCACGGGGATTGAACTCGAACGCCAAAGTCAGGCCTATGAAATTCTGAAAAATCTTGGCCTACCTACGAGTGAGCATTTCAAGGTGCACGAGGATGCCAATGGTGCGCGAGAGTTCATCGCTTACTACGGCGAGCATCGCCACGACGTCGCACATGAGATTGATGGCATCGTCATCAAAGTCGACGACATGACCGACCAGCGTGAACTTGGTGAGACATCTCGTGCGCCACGGTGGGCAATTGCTTATAAATATCCTCCCGAAGTCGTGCGCACTCGGTTACTGGATATACAAGTCAACGTGGGCCGCACCGGTCGTGTTACTCCATTTGCGGTCATGGAACCAGTGAAAGTAGCTGGATCAACGGTTGCGATGGCCACCTTGCACAATGGGTTCGAAGTTGCGCGCAAGGGTGTACTCATTGGTGACATGGTCTTTTTGCGCAAGGCCGGTGATGTGATTCCTGAGGTGCTGGGTCCTGTTCTTGAATTACGGACGGGTGATGAGCGTGCATTCGTGATGCCGACGCATTGCCCTGACTGTGGCACCGAATTGAAACCTGAAACCGAAGGTGACAAGGACCTGCGTTGCCCAAATGCGCGAAGTTGCCCAGGTCAGTTGATGGAACGCCTTGCAAATATTGGTAGCCGTAAAGCATTGGATATCGAAGGCCTCGGCGAAAAATCGGCAATCGCAATCCTTGAATCAGGGCTTGTGCAAGACGAGGGAGATTTATTTAATCTCACCGAAGAAGATTTCCGTACCAGTGACTATTTCACTAAGGATTCAGATCGAAAGCTCAGCGAAAATGCGAAAGCGATCCTTGAGCAACTGCAAGTTGCCAAGCAACAACCACTGTGGCGGGTTCTGGTCGCACTTTCTATTCGGCATGTTGGCCCACCCACAGCGCAAGCAATCACCAAGGTCTTCACCAGCATGGATGCTTTGCAACATGCAACGACGCAACAACTGGCCCAAGTAGAAGGCATCGGGCAGATCACGGCTGAAGCGATCGCCGAGTGGTTCGCTGAAGATTGGCGCGTTGACGTCATTCATAAGTGGCGTGAGGCTGGCGTTCGGATGGCGGATGAAGTCATTGACACTGGACCTCAGCCGCTAGCTGGATTGGTCATGGTGATCACAGGGTCACTAGAAGGCTTCACTCGAGATGGGGCAGAAGCAGCGGCGAGCTCCCTAGGAGCCAAAGTCACCGGATCAGTGTCCAAAAAGACGCAACTCCTCGTTGCGGGAGCGAATGCGGGCTCCAAACTGGACAAGGCAGAGAGCCTTGGAATCCCAGTGATCGGACTCGAAGGATTCAAGGTCTTGCTGGCTGAAGGGTTCCAGGCTGCGCTCAATAAGATTGAGCAATGACCTCGATCAGCAGGGCCGATGTTGCTCACCTAGGCCGGTTAGCCCGCCTCGAACTCACTGAATCTGAACTCGACCACTATTCCGAGCAACTTGATGTGATTCTGCAATCAGTTGCCCGTATTTCTGAGGTGGCTGCCGATGACATCCCACCGATGTCACATCCAATTCCGATGGTCAATGTTTTTCGCGACGACGTGGTCAAGCCGAGCTTGACTCGTGAAGAAGCCCTAGCGGCGGCTCCGGCAACTGAGGATGACCGCTTCCGTGTTCCACGTATTTTGGATGAGGAGTAATCATGAGTGACCTCATTCGCCAAAATGCCTCAGTGTTGGCAAACGCCATCGCAACAAAAGAAGTTTCTGCGGTTGAAGTAACACAAGCGCACTTGGATCGGATTTCGGCTGTTGACGGCAAAGTGCATGCTTTTTTGCACGTCAATGCACAATCAGCACTCGACCAAGCCAAGGCAGTAGACGCAAAGGTTGCTTCTGGCGCACCACTGAGTCCACTCGCAGGTGTACCTCTTGGTTTGAAAGATGTGTTGGCCATGAAAGGCGAGCCAACAACTGCTGGTTCAAAGATTCTTGAGGGCTGGCGCCCGCCCTATGACTCAACAGTGGTCCAGCGTTTGCGAGCAGCAGACATTGTCATTCTTGGTAAAACCAACATGGATGAATTCGCGATGGGTTCATCAACCGAGCATTCGGCCTATGGCGCAACACATAACCCTTGGGACTTGGACCGCATTCCTGGCGGTTCCGGTGGCGGTTCAGCCGCGGCCCTTGCGGCCTTTGAGGCGCCTCTTGCCATAGGCACTGATACCGGCGGATCAATTCGCCAACCAGCATCAGTAACCGGAACTGTCGGGGTGAAGCCAACGTACGGCGGTGTTTCACGTTACGGCCAGATCGCCTTGGCTTCCTCACTTGATCAACCTGGTCCGTGTGCTCGAACCGTTCTGGACACAGCATTACTCCATGCAGCAATTGCTGGTTATGACCCAATGGATTCAACATCGATTAATGCAGCGGTTCCTGATGTCGTTGCAGCTGCCCAGCGTGCTGATGTACGTGGCATGAAGATTGGTGTGGTGAAGGAACTGGGCGGCGACGGCTACCAGGCTGGTGTTTCTCAACGATATGCAGAGGCATTAGAGATCTTGCAAGGTCTCGGCGCAGAAGTCATCGAAGTGTCCTGCCCAAGTTTTGAATACGCCCTCGGTGCGTATTACCTGATTCTTCCGTCTGAGGCTTCAAGTAACTTGGCACGTTTTGACGGCATGCGTTACGGCCTTCGTGTTGGTGACGACGGCAACAATGGCGTTGAGCAAGTGATGTCGATGACTCGTGAGGCAGGTTTTGGCCCGGAAGTGAAGCGACGAATCATGTTGGGAACCTATGCATTGTCGAGTGGGTACTACGACGCGTATTACGGTCAAGCGCAAAAGGTACGCACACTCATTACTCGTGACTTCAACGCAGCCTTTGAGAAGGTCGATGTATTGGTGTCACCAACTGCTCCAACCACGGCATTCAAATTGGGTGAAAAGCTTGATGATCCAATTGCGATGTATCTCAATGACGTGGCGACCATTCCGGTGAACCTTGCTGGCATCGGTGCAATGTCGTTACCCATTGGCCTTGCACCTGAAGATGGTTTGCCTGTTGGTTTCCAAATAATGGCGCCAGCAATGGCCGATGATCGTCTTTACCTCGCCGGTGGCGCTTTGGAAGCAGCGCTCACTGATAAATGGGGGCATCTGTTGATCGAGGAGGCTCCAGCGCTATGACCACTACTTCGCACGGTGATGTGTACATCCCTTTTGATGAGGCAATGAGTCGCTACGAGCCAATCATTGGTATCGAAACGCACGTTGAACTCGGCACCAACTCCAAGATGTGGTGCGGCTGCTCAACGGATTTCGGTTCAGATGCCAACACCCAGGTATGCCCTGTGTGCCTTGGGTTGCCTGGATCAATGCCCGTGGTGAACCGCGTTGCTGTTGAGTCAACAATTCGTATTGGGTTAGCGCTGAACTGCAATATTGCGCAATGGTGTCGCTTTGCTCGTAAGAATTATTTCTATCCAGATATGCCCAAGGATTACCAGATCAGTCAGTACGACGAGCCTTTGTGTTACGACGGCTACCTCGATGTCACAGTAGATACTCCTGATGGGCCGCAGGTGTTTCGTGTTGAAATTGAACGCGTACACATGGAGGAAGACACGGGCAAGCTCACGCACACAGGTGGAGCAACAGGCCGTATTCATGGCGCTGAGTACTCACTTGTTGACTACAACCGTGCTGGCATTCCTTTAATTGAAATCGTGACGAAAACGGTGATTGGCACAGGTTCGCTTGCGCCAGAAGTAGCCAAGGCTTACGTGAAGGAGCTGCGCGATGTCATGCGAGCTCTTGGTGTTTCAGATGTGCGCATGGAGGAGGGTTCCATGCGTTGCGACGTTAACCTTTCACTGAACAAGCCTGGCGATGGCTGGGGCACCCGCAGTGAAACCAAGAACGTAAACTCGCTGCGTTCCGTTGAACGCGCAGTGCGAAGTGAAATCGAACGTCAGGCGTCAGTTTTGGATAATGGCGGGCGAGTAATTCAAGAAACCCGTCACTTCCATGAAGACACAGGTCGGTCGACGAGTGGTCGATCAAAGGAACAGGCTGAGGATTACCGCTATTTCCCTGAGCCAGACCTTGTCCCAGTAGCGCCAAGCCTGGACTGGGTCGAAGAACTTCGTGCAAGTTTGCCGGAAATGCCATCGGTCAAGCGTGCGCGTTTGAAAGAAGAATGGAACATCAACGACTTTGAGTTGGCTTCGCTTGCAAACTCGGGTGCACTTGATCTCGTGGAAGCCACCATCGCTATCGGCGTTGACTCGGTTGCGGCGCGTAAATGGTGGACCGGTGAATTGCTGCGTGTGGCTAATGAACAGGGCATTGAGCTTGAAGCGTTGAGTGTGACGCCACAAGACATTCAGCAAGTTGAATCGCTCATTGCTTCCGGTGCGCTTAATGACAAGCTCGCTCGTCAGGTATTTGAAGGCGTTCTCGCCGGCGAGGGCACGGTAGAAGAAATCATCGCAACTCGTGGGTTGGCTGTCGTCAGTGACGATGGAGCGCTGCTTGCGGCAATTGATGAAGCACTCGCAGCAGCTCCTGATGTCGCAGAGAAAATTCTGAGCGGCAAGATCCAAGCTGCTGGTGCAGTAGTGGGCGCTGTGATGAAAGCAACCAAGGGTCAAGCAGATGCTGCCAAGGTTCGAGCATTGCTCCTTGAGCGCCTTGGGGTCACCGAATAATTCTTTAAGGAATCAAGCCTTCGGACTGTGCCACGCGGTAGAGGTCTGTTTTTGTTGAGACGGCAATTCCTGATTTGCGGTACTTCGCGCGGACTCGCTTGATGTACTCATCGGCCGTTCCTGCAGTGATACCCATCTGGCGAGCAACACTGGTCATTTTCAGGCCTGATGCATACAGCACCATTGCGCGACGCTCTTGATCGGAAAGTTTTACCTGTGGCCCTTTGGCCGAGAGCAATGCGGTGGCCACTTCAGGGGAGGTGTACTCCTCGCCGCGCAAGATGGCCTCGATGGCTTCGATGAGCTGCGCACTTTCGGCCTGCTTGGAAACATATCCCTTCACACCCATGGCGAGTGCGGATCGGATCGTTGCGGAATCGCCAAGTGCACTCACGATGAGCACGGGGGAGGAGTACTCGACCAGCGCCAAGATGTTGTTCAGGGGCGAATTGTTGTCATTCAGGTCAAGATCAAGGATGACGCAATCAACGGGCGACTGTTCAAGGTGATCGAGCGCAGCCTCAATTGATGAGCCTGAATACGCCATAGCCATGTCCCGGAAATGGGAGACAAGCCTTTCCGCTAGCGCTTCACGGACCAGCGGATGGTCCTCCAGAATGATGAAACTCGGCGTAGTCTTCATGTTTGCCTTTCATTAGTTTACAGACTTAATGCCCGATGCCAACCATCAAAGGTGCAAGTAATGACGATCAAGGCCACTGAGTCCGACGCATTGATGTCTACTCGTCGCTGGTTGATGATCGCGGGCTCGGTTGTATGGATCAGTACAACGCTCATCATTGCGCGATATCAATGGACGTTCTTAAGTGCGACCGAACATGTTTTAGTACTGATCGGTGTTTGTCTGTTCGTAGTTGCGATCGTTACCAGTGGAAATACACAACTACTCTGGCTGTTTCCCCTTGGTCAGTCGTTCTTTCTTTTGTGTGCATTTGTGGCTCCAGAGACATCACCGACCTGGCTGGCATTGACCACTCTGTCCAGTTGGCTGGGGTATTTCTTGATTGCACTGACCTCCCAAAAAATTGGGCTGTTGTGCATTCCAGTTGCGGCAACAGTCACGCTCATTGCTTGGCGAACGCACCCCAACGTTGTTGTGCCAGGAGCGCTTGAAATTTTCGGTGGATGGGTGGTCTTCGGGCAGTTGATAGGCGGATCTGCGGCACTTTGGTGGGCTTGGAACACCTTGAAGAACGAAGCCCGTACCGGCGATCAACTCACCGAAGATCTCGAATTAGAAACGAGTCGTTCGTTTGAGTTACAGGAACGAGCACGCGCTTGGCGTGTGGCGGCTACCTATGTTCATGAGTCAGTACTGAACACTGTGAGGTATGCACTCCTAACAACGTCAATTGACGGAAGTCGACTCAATGAGGAAATTGCGCTTGCATCTTCTGGCCGCAGGTCACGTGTCTGGGATCATGGGCCCAGCACCGCTGACCTCATCCAAGAGGTGGCCTTTGCAAATTTTGAGCACCTTTCGGTTTCCGTGGTTGGAAGCGTTCCTGACGTCGAACTCGAACGTGAAGTATTTGAATCATTGAGGGCTGCAATCGTTGAGTTAATGCGAAATATTGATCGACATTCAGTAGACAAGCGCGTTGAGCTGTCAATGGAAGTCACCCCGGAAGCAAGTGTGATCATCTGCCTTGAGGGCGGTGCGCCAGTAGATGAAAAAAGCGTTCCTGGAATCGGTCGTACAACCGTGGTGGAGCAGTCCCTGGATTCAATAGGAGCGAGGTTCGCCACGCAGAAGATTTCAGATGGACGCGCAAAGTCGTTCATAGAAATACATCTGGCTAATCACGACTCCACTTCACCTCACAGTCAAGCGGTTGGATTCCCGCCCTTTGATAAGGCTCGGCTGCTTGTTACTTCTCCGTTGGCTGCTATGTCGGTAGTTGGATCCATCTATTTCATCCATCTCATGTTCTTGGATCAAGGAATTACTGAAATCAGTGCATGGCTTGGACTTGCGGGAATAGCGATCGCTGCCGCAATAGTTGTTCGCCGATACCGGCTTAAGTCGTGGCTGGGTGCGCTTTTGGTGCTGTTGCCAGCACTTGTTCCTACATTTTTAGTGAGAACTGAATTTGCATGTAGTGACAGTGGGTTCATTTCGCCTGTTCTGACAATTTCAGGTTTCACTGTGATGATCATCTCGGCCTGGAGTGGTCGTTTGGCTGGCAGTGTTGGGCTTGCTGTTTGGGCTATTGGTGGGTGGAACGTTGTGATGAGTTTCTCTGCCAACTGTCGTGATTCAGTTGCCTTGGCTCTACTGAATTCACTTGTTGTGCTGCCAATCATTTTGATTGTTTCTTTCGTAGGAGCAAAGGCATATCGCAAAGCTGCAGATCGATCTCGAGCATTACGTCTCTTGGAAATTGCAGAACGCTCGCGGGCGCAGGCGGCGCAAGAAGTCAATGCGCAGCTCGATGATGCGATTTCTTCGGCACTTGAAGTTTTAGAAATGATCGCTAATGGAAGTGAATTGACCGATGAACTGCGAAATGAATTAGAAGTTCAAGATGGTCGCATTCGTGCAGCGATCCAGGTTGATTCTGAACGAGATGGATCGTTTGCGGTGCTGATGAGGTCACTGGTTGAAGAAGTAGCAGATCTAGGAATCAGAACACGGGTGAAGGCCATGGTTTCATCACATGACAGTCGACCAATTGATGCAAATCTCCATTCACTCTTGTACTCCCTACTGGTGGCCAACCGAACACAACGAACCCAAGTACAAGTGTTTACCGATGGCGTAGAAGACCATCTGGTGCTGACGGTAGAGCGCAACAGTTTGCGTGAAGTAGGGCTGAGCCCTGGTGAACGACAAGAATTTGGAGATGTAGCCCTTCAGGTTGAGGAAGGCGAGGATCGAGAAGTCGGTGAAAGCGCCTACGCAGTCATTTTGAGTCGCGCCATCGAGGTTTGGCCCTCAAGAAGCCCGAGGGGGAGTGCCCGAGCCTAGGGTTGCGATTACCCTTAGAGGGCGCACCTTTGAATTCCACGAGATAGGTAGGCCAGTTATGCCAATGTACCGCTCACGCACCTCAACCCATGGCCGCAATATGGCAGGTGCCCGTGCACTCTGGCGCGCAACGGGCATGGGCGATAGCGACTTTGGTAAGCCAATCATCGCGGTTGTGAACTCGTTTACTCAGTTCGTCCCTGGCCACGTGCACCTCAAAGACATGGGCCAGTTGGTTGCTCGTGAGATCGAGGCTGCTGGCGGTGTCGCCAAAGAGTTCAACACCATTGCTATCGACGATGGCATCGCGATGGGTCACGCGGGCATGCTCTATTCATTGCCAAGTCGGGATCTCATTGCAGACTCAGTTGAATACATGGTCAACGCGCATACGGCAGACGCCATGGTGTGTATCTCAAACTGCGACAAGATCACGCCGGGCATGCTGATGGCAGCACTTCGCCTCAATATTCCCGTTGTTTTTGTTTCCGGTGGCCCGATGGAAGCCGGCAAGGTGCAATGGGGTGATACCACTCGAGCAGTGGACCTCATCGACGCGATGATCGAAGCGGGCGACGAAAAGAACTCCGATGCTGATATCGAGCGCATGGAACGTTCCGCTTGCCCAACCTGTGGATCCTGCTCGGGCATGTTCACCGCTAACTCGATGAACTGCCTGACTGAAGCGCTGGGCTTGTCATTGCCCGGCAACGGTTCGATGCTGGCGACTCACGCTGATCGCAAGGGACTGTTCTTGCGCGCGGGTCGTTTGATCGTTGAGATCACCAAGCGTTACTACGAGGAAGATGACGAGTCAGTTCTTCCACGTTCGATAGCAACGTTTGATGCCTTTGAAAATGCTATGGCCCTTGACATTGCGATGGGTGGCTCAACGAACACTGTGCTCCATCTTCTTGCTGCAGCGACCGAAGCTGGTGTTCCGTTCCGCATGGCCGATATCGATCGGCTTTCGCACAAGGTGCCAAACCTTTCGAAGGTGGCTCCTGCGGTGCAAACCGTGCATATGGAAGACGTTCACCGCGCGGGTGGTGTGATGGCGATTCTTGGTGAGCTCGATCGTGCGGGTGTGTTGCACACAGAGTTGCCAACGATTCACGAACCAACAATGGCAATGGCCTTGGCGAAGTGGGATATCGCGCAAACAACAGACCCAGAAGTCCATAAGTTTTTCAGCGCCGCTCCTGGCGGGGTGCCAACGCAGGTGGCCTTTTCTCAGGACCGTCGTTACGACTCCGTTGACACAGACCGTGTAGGCGGTGTTATCCGTAACAAGGAGCATGCATTTTCTCAAGACGGCGGTTTGGCGGTGCTCTTTGGAAACTTGGCAGTTGATGGATGCATCGTGAAAACCGCTGGAGTTGCAGAGGAGTTGTTGACTTTCTCTGGTCCAGCGCGCATCTTCCACAGTCAAGATGAAGCAGTTGAAGGCATCCTTAATAACAAGATCGTTGCCGGTGATTGCGTCATCGTTCGCTATGAGGGCCCTCGCGGTGGTCCAGGCATGCAAGAAATGCTGTACCCAACGTCATTCATCAAGTCCAAGGGCTTGGGTAAGGCCTGCGCGCTGATCACTGATGGCAGGTTCTCTGGCGGAACTTCCGGTTTGTCAGTTGGTCACGTCTCACCTGAGGCTGCCAGCGGCGGAACAATCGCGTTGGTTGAAGAAGGCGACACCATCATCATCGATATCCCAGCTCGCGTGATCCGGCTCGATGTTGCTGATGAGGAACTCGCCGCCCGGCGTGCAGCGATGGAAGCCAAGGGTGCCGATGCTTATAAGCCAATAGGTCGCGATCGCGTGGTTTCGCCGGCATTGCGGGCCTACGCAGCAATGGTGACCTCGGCTGACACCGGGGCGGTCCGGGATGTCAGTCGACTCGACTGATGTACTTGATTTATATACCCCCTAGGGGTATGCTTTTGCCATGAAACAAATCGTCATCATTGGTGGAGTAGCGGGCGGCATGTCTGCAGCTACTCGTCTTCGTCGTCTAGACCCAACAGCATCGATCATTGTGATCGAACGCAGTGGCTACGTCTCGTATGCAAACTGCGGACTGCCGTATTTTGTAGGCGGTGTCATCTCAGAGCGACAAGATCTACTCTTGCAAACACCAGAAAGTTTGCACGACCGCTTCCGCCTCGATGTGCGAATCTTGAGTGAAGTCTCTGGAATTAATCGTGGCGCTAAAACGGTGACGGTCAAGAATTTAGTTGACGGACAGTCCTATGACCTGCCATATGACTACTTGGTACTCAGCCCAGGGGCCTCGCCAATCGTTCCGCCGCTGCCTGGCATTGAACGCGCGCTCACGCTTCGCACAATCGAAGATGTAACCAAGATGGCCAATGCCGTCAAAGCCAATCCTTCGCACGCAGTAGTGATTGGTGGCGGATTTATTGGTGTGGAAACAGCTGAAAATCTTGTACACCGCGGTATCAAGACCACGTTGATCGAAGCCATGGATCAAGTGCTGGCGCCGCTTGACCCAGAAATGGCATTGCCAGTAGCTGATGAGTTGCGCAACCATGGCATCGATGTGCGCTTAGGTTCGGGTCTTGCTGCCGTTACTGAGACTGGCGTTGAGTTGGCAAACGGCGAACGCATCGATGCAGATTTGATCATCTTGGCCATTGGTGTTCGCCCAGATACAACGTTGGCAAAAGCAGCTGATGTTGAAGTAGGGCCACGTGGCGGAATTGTGGTTGACGGTTTCAATCGCACATCTGACAAGTTCATCTATGCCATTGGTGACGCTGCGGAAAAGAGTGATGCTCTTGACGGCGAAGCAGTGCTCGTGCCATTGGCGAATATCGCAAACCGCCAGGGTCGCGTCGTTGCAGATCACATCATGGAACGCAAAGTGCGTGAAGTTCCAACGATTGGAACCGCGATCGTCAAGGTCTTTGACCTCGTAGTAGCAACCACCGGATGGAATGAAAAAAGGCTCACGGCTGCTGGTCGTTCATTCGTTGTTCTGCATTCACATCCAGGTTCACATGCGGGCTATTACCCAGGTGCGGAATCGATGATGCTCAAGTTGCTGATCGATGCCGACACTGAACACATCCTTGGTGCTCAGGGAGTAGGCCGTGAAGGTGTTGATAAGCGCATCGATGTGATTGCCACAGCAATGCGTGCAGGTATCACCGCGCCAGAGCTCGCAGATCTTGAACTTGCCTACGCTCCACCGTTTGGCTCAGCAAAAGATCCAGTGAACATGCTTGGCTACATGGCGGACAACATCCTCACTGGGCTGACAACTTCAGTGCAGTGGAGCCAATTAGCTGACCGAGTGGCCCAAGGGGCGACCGTTGTCGATGTCCGTAGTGCGAGCGAATTCAAAAGTGGGCACATTCCAGGGGCTGTGAATGTTCCCGTTGACGACCTTCGCGAGCGCTTTGGTGAACTACCTAAGGAAGACGTCATTGTCTATTGCAAGGTGGGGCAGCGCGGGCACACCGCAGCCACACTTTTGGGGGAGCTCGGCATTGAGGCGTCGAACCTCGATGGTGGCTACCAAACTTGGTCACATTCGCCTGCCGCTCGGGGCTAATTCAAGCCGTGGCCCGCGTCACCCCAAAGGGGGGTGACAGGGGCCTGTTGCGGGAGTAAACTCATTCCTGTGTCAACGTCACTTGTAGTTATGAGGCGCGCCGCCTGATTGTTAGCCGGCGCGCTCCCTCCGCTACCCGCAAGGGTCGGGGGGTTTTCTTATGAGATCGACCTGACCGATTCACCCGAATCGAAGAGAAGAAGGCAGTAATGAGCGAGCAGATCACGGGCGCCCAGAGCCTCGTGCTGTCCCTAGAGGCGGCGGGAGTGACCGATGTCTTTGGTATTCCCGGTGGAGCGATCCTTCCCCTGTATGACCCTTTGATGGATTCAACTCGGATTCGCCACATTTTGGTTCGTCATGAGCAAGGTGCTGGTCATGCTGCGGAAGGTTATGCGGCTGCCTCTGGTCGTGTAGGTGTGTGCATGGCAACCAGTGGCCCAGGTGCCACCAATTTGGTTACCCCAATCGCAGACGCCAATATGGACTCAGTTCCGATGGTGGCCATTACTGGTCAGGTGGCAAGTACCTCGATCGGCACCGACGCCTTCCAGGAAGCAGATATTCGCGGCATCACGATGCCGATCACTAAGCACAGTTTCTTGGTAACGAATCCAGACATGATCCCTCAGGCAGTCGCCGAGGCCTTCCACATTGCTGCAACAGGTCGACCAGGGCCAGTTCTTGTCGACGTATCAAAAGATGCGCTTCAGGCACTCACCACGTTCGATTGGCCATCGTCAGTTGACCTTCCCGGCTACCACCCAGTCACGCGTCCGCACGCCAAGCAGGTGCGCGAAGCAGCTCGTCTGATTGTTGAGTCGCGTCAGCCTGTGCTGTACGTCGGTGGTGGCGTGATTCGTGCGAATGCATCTGCTGCCTTATTACGTTTGGCTGAACTCACGGGAATTCCTGTGGTGACCACGCTCATGGCGCGTGGCGCATTCCCTGACACCCACATGCTGCACCTTGGTATGCCAGGCATGCACGGTTCTGTTGCTGCAGTTGGCGCGTTGCAAAAGTCAGATTTGCTCATCACCCTCGGGGCACGTTTTGATGATCGCGTCACTGGCAAGCTCTCTACGTTTGCTCCAAACGCTGCGGTGATTCACGCGGACATTGACCCAGCTGAAATCGGAAAGAATCGTTTTGCAGATGTGCCAATCGTGGGTGACTTGTCAGAGATCATTCCCGACCTGGTTGCAGCCATTGAAGTTGAATTCGCGAACAACAATCGTGGTGACTACGAAGGCTGGTGGACTCAGTTAGGGCGGATCCGTGATGACTACCCATTGGGCTACGACTTCCCAACCGATGGCACCTTGTCGCCTCAATATGTCATTGAGCGTCTTGGAATTATTTCTGGCGACAACTCAATCTTCACTTCTGGCGTTGGTCAGCATCAAATGTGGGCGGCTCAGTTCATCAAGTACAACAAGCCGAATACCTGGTTGAACTCAGGCGGTTTGGGCACTATGGGTTACGCAGTGCCTGCAGCCATGGGCGCAAAGGTTGGCGTACCTGACAAAACCGTGTGGGCAATTGATGGCGATGGCTGTTTTCAGATGACCAATCAAGAGCTCGTCACATGTTCCATTAACGAAATTCCCATCAAGGTTGCCTTGATCAACAACAGCAGCCTTGGCATGGTGCGTCAATGGCAGACCTTGTTCTACAACGAGCGTTATTCAAATACGAATCTGCATTCACATCGCATCCCGGATTTTGTGAAGTTAGCCGATGCGTATGGATGCCATGGTCTTCGTTGCGAATCACAAGATCAGGTCGATGCAACAATCGAAAAAGCCATGAGTCTCAATGATGCACCGGTTGTTATTGACTTTGTGGTTCACAAGGATGCAATGGTGTGGCCGATGGTTGCAGCAGGTGCAAGTAACGATGAAATCCAATTCGCTCGTTCTATGGCTCCAGAGTGGGGAGGCGACGAATAATGACTCGTCATACGCTGTCTGTGCTGGTTCAAGATCAGCCCGGAGTTCTTGCTCGTGTAGCCAGTTTGTTCTCACGTCGCGGGTTCAATATTGAATCCTTGGCTGTGGGCCCAACTGAAGTGCCCGATGTTTCGCGCATGACCATTGTGGTGAACGTCGACGGTTCGCCGCTTGAGCAAGTGACCAAGCAACTCAACAAACTCATTAACGTGCTCAAGATCGTTGAACTTGACCCTGCGGCTTCGGTTTCTCGCGAAATCATGCTGGTCAAGGTCAAGGCCGATGTGGACTCCCGCAGCCGGGTCATCGAAGTGGTCCAACTCTTCAAGGCCAAGGTCGTGGATGTGGCTCCTGAGGCATTGACCATCGAGATCACCGGAAATCCAGAGAAGCTCACGGATTTCCTCAAGGTGATGGAGCCATTTGGCATCAAAGAATTGGTGAAGTCGGGCATGGTGGCCGTTGGCCGCGGTTCCCGCTCCATTTCAGATAGGTCCAGCCGCCCTGCGGATAAGTCAGGGGAGCGCACCGCGTAATCTGTGGAGCGCTTTAACGCAATTTTCACACAATCAAGGAGAACCTCCGGTGGCAGCAGAACTGTTCTATGACAAGGACGCCGACCTATCGATCATCCAGGGCCGCAAGGTTGCGGTGCTCGGATTCGGTAGCCAGGGTCACGCCCACGCTATGTCCCTTCGTGACTCAGGCGTCGATGTCCGTGTTGGCCTAGCCGAGGGCTCAAAGAGCCGTGCCAAGGCTGAAGAAGCTGGCTTGCGCGTGGTTGATCCGTCAACCGCTGCTGCTGAGGCAGACGTCATCATGGTGCTCGTGCCGGACCCTGTTCAGGCAAAGCTCTACAAGGATGCAATCGAACCAAACCTCAAGGCTGGCGATGCACTCTTCTTCGCCCATGGTTTCAACATTCGCTTTGGTTTCATTAAGCCACCTGCTGACGTAGATGTCGCCATGGTTGCTCCAAAGGGCCCAGGCCACTTGGTTCGCCGTGAGTACGCAGCTGGTCGTGGCGTTCCTGCCATCGTTGCCGTTGAGCAAGATGCAACTGGCAATGCTTGGCCATTGGCCCTCAGCTACGCCAAGGCAATTGGTTCACTTCGCGCAGGTGGCATCAAGACCACATTCACCGAAGAAACTGAAACTGACCTTTTTGGTGAGCAAGCAGTGCTGTGTGGCGGTGCTTCCCAGCTCGTGATGTACGGCTTCGAGGTTCTCACTGAAGCTGGCTACCAGCCAGAGGTTGCTTACTTCGAGTGCTTGCATGAACTCAAGCTCATCGTTGACCTCATGTACGAAGGCGGCATTGCTAAGCAGCGTTGGAGTGTTTCTGACACTGCGGAGTACGGCGACTACGTGTCAGGTCCTCGCGTGATTGATCCTTCGGTGAAGGAAAACATGAAGGCTGTTCTTGCAGACATCCAAAATGGCAACTTTGCTCAACGCTTCATGGATGACCAAGCAGCCGGTGGCCCAGAGTTCAAGGCACTTCGCGCCAAGGGCGAGAAGCACCCAATCGAAGCTGTTGGTCGCGAACTTCGCGGCTTGATGAGCTGGGTTGATAACCGTGGTGATGACTACGTTGAAGGCACTGCAGCACGCTAAACATCAGTAAGCATTTGAGCTAATGGCCAGTCCCACTCGGGGCTGGCCATTAGCTTTGTGCGGGATCTTGGGGCGCTGAAGTGTGCTGCTGCAACTGATCGATGTAATTCGTGAGATCAGTGATTTGTTGCTGGCGTGGGCCAAGAATGAGAAACCAAATTGCTGCTGCAACGGCAATAAAGAGTGCAATCCCGCCGCCGATCATGCGTAAGCGCGGGTGACCAATCTGATCTTCCATCACTGCCCGCCCCTCAAGAGTTGCAGTTGATGACTGAGGTCATTGAGCTGTGGCTGCTGGTACAACCACAAGGCGACGCTGGCAATGCCAAGCATCACGAAAGACGCGAGAATCCAGCGTTTGATGCCAAGCAAAACCACTGCTTCGCGTACTGCGCTAGGCAGGAGATTTGTTCGGGGCAAAGTACTCGTGAACCCCGAAGTGCGAGCGAGTGCTACGGGCAGCGCGTAGTCATCCAGGCAGACCACATTGCATGCAAACGATGTTCGGAAATTGTGCGTGATGTCAGCGACATCTTTTCCTTCGCCAGTCAACGCAATTAACGTAATCAATGATTCGGGATTACTTTGAGAATATTGATCAATGCAATCAGCCAAGAGATTGGCAACTGAGTGATTCCAGGTGTGAAGAATTTCTCGAGTGCGGCGTTGCCACTCCACTGAATTGTCTAATTCACTGGTGATTGCAAATATTCGTTCACGCGCCTGTTCAAAGGAAATGCCAAAAGTGGACTCAAGAGTGAGAGCAGCAATATCGGTACCTTGGTTGGCGTAACTCCTTGTGAATTGCAGTCCAGCATTATTGACGAAGGCAACGGTGACAACGTCAGAGGCAATGTCGACCGCAGCAATCATTTGAGCAGTGTCGGCAACGTTATGCACAGTGCGGGCAAGGGCACTTGGCAGTGCTTCAGTGGCAATGGGGGTAAGTCGAGCATCGATCAATGTTTCAGAAGCTATTTGGATTGCGAGAGCATTAGTGCGTGCGTCAATTTGGTCACCCTCTACAAGGTCCTCGAGTGTGATTGAGGCGCCATCAACGCTGAACACCACGTTGCGGGTAGTGAAATGACCTTGCCGCCAAGTTTTTCGAAGTGCCTTGGTTACCCCGCTTCGATCTGTTATTACGCCATTGACGATGGCGCCCTCGGGCAATGCAACTTCAGTCGCATGTTTTATTCGCATGGAGCCACGGGAATGGTGAAGTTCAACTGCCTGAATTCTCGAGGGTTCGAATCGCACACCTACGGCGTGTGATGCCCGCCGAGTGAGGTGAAGCCGCGACATCTGATTCCTTAATGCGTCAAGTCCAAATTACCTACATGTGGACGGTACCCGATTCGCATGTAGTCGAACACAGTTCGGTCAGGAACCTGTGGATGGTGATGTGCGTCCATCGAAAATTGTTCGGATACTGACCGGATGAACAGTCAATTACTGGCGTATCTGCCATTGATATGTGTGTGGGGTATTGCAGGAACAGCGCTCGTGGTTATCGATATCCGCACGCATCGACTCCCCAATCGCATCGTGTTCAGCCTGTACCCGCTCGTCACTTTGGCACTTGCTCTCGCGGGAGCGCTTGGGGGTAGGGGGAGCTGGACGCAGGCATTCATAGGCGCAGGTATCTGGACCCTGATGCTCGGCTCCGTTTGGTTGGTCACTTCAGGCAGAGCGATGGGTTTTGGCGATGTGAAACTTGCGCCTGTTTTGGGCCTAAGCCTTGGGTGGTTTGGGTGGGAGATCGCCGCTGTCGGAGTTATCTGCGCATGGTTCCTTGGTGGGATCTTTGCAAGTCTGCTGATGGTGATCGGGCGGGCGCAACGGTCATCGGCAATTGCCTTTGGTCCGTTCCTGGTTGCAGGTTTCTGGGTAGCGCTTGCCCTTGGGCCATGGCTGGTTCATGGCGAATTTATTGCGCATTTGGGGTGAAGGATGGCGTGGATAGCCGCGAACGGAGGCCCCTTGTGATCTCGCTAGACTCACCCAGTGACTAAACCACGTGTACTCATCGCCGAAGAACTGTCCCCAGCAACCGTCGAGGCCCTTGGCCCGGACTTTGAGATCGTGGAATGCGATGGTGCCGACCGCGCTGCCTTGCTTCCTGCGATCGCTGACGTAGACGCCATTTTGGTGCGTTCAGCAACTCAAATCGATGCTGAGGCCCTTGCAGCTGCCAAGAAGCTCAAGGTTGTTGCCCGTGCAGGTGTTGGTCTGGACAACGTCGATGTGAAGGCTGCAACTCAAGCCGGCGTCATGGTGGTCAACGCTCCAACCTCAAACATCGTGTCGGCTGCAGAGCTCGCAGTTGCTTTGTTGCTGGCTAGCGCTCGCAACATCGTTCCGGCAAACCTTGCGCTCACCAAGGGGGAGTGGAAGCGCTCGAAATACAACGGTGTTGAACTTTCCGACAAGGTGGTTGGCGTTGTTGGTCTTGGCCGCATCGGCATTCTGGTCGCTCAGCGCTTGAGCGCCTTCGGTGTGCAACTCATTGCTTATGACCCATACGTGCAGCCAGCACGTGCTGCTCAGCTTGGCATCCGCATGGTCACCCTTGATGACCTTCTGGTTGAGAGTGATTTCATCACCGTTCACCTTCCAAAGACACCAGAAACCATTGGTCTGATCGGTGATGCAGAGCTTCACAAGGTCAAGCCAACCGTGCGCATTATTAACGCTGCTCGTGGCGGCATTGTTGATGAAAAGGCTTTGTACGAAGCAATTGTTGACGGTCGTGTTGCGGGCGCAGGTGTTGACGTATACGCCAAGGAGCCCTGCACTGACTCACCTTTGTTTAGCCTTGAGCAGGTTGTTGCTACCCCTCACCTTGGTGCATCAACAGATGAAGCTCAGGAAAAAGCTGGCATCGCAGTTGCTCGCTCAGTACGTCTTGCGCTTGCTGGCGAACTCGTACCTGACGCAGTGAACGTCCAAGGTGGCCAAATGGCCGACCAGATCAAGCCGCTTGTTCCACTTGCTGAGCAGCTCGGTCTGATCGCATGCAGCTTGGCAGGTGACGCGGTTGAGCGTGTTGACGTTGAAGTACTTGGTGACGTTATTGATCACGATGTTCGCGTACTTGAACTCAGTGCGCTCAAGGGTGTCTTCCAGAACCTTGTTCATGATCCAGTGTCATTCGTCAATGCTCCGGTGCTCGCTGAACAGCGTGGCGTAGAAGTTGCTTTGACCACAAATCGCGAAAGTGGCGATCATCGCTCGCTCGTCCGTGTGCGTCTAACGCTGACAAACGGTTCAAAGGTCGAAGTTGCGGGAACATCAACCGGTCCACGTAATATCGGCAAGCTCGTTGAACTTGATGGCTACGACATAGACGTCGCAATCAGTGATCAACTTGCATTCCTTCGCTACCACGACAAGCCAGGCGTCGTTGGTGTCGTTGGCCGCGTTCTTGGTGAAGCAGGCGTGAACATCGCCAACATGCAGGTAGCTCGCAATGATTCCGGTCATGCACTCATCGTGTTGACCCTTGATCAGCCAGCGCCAGCTGCAACCCTGGAAGCAATCGTGAAAGAGATTGATGCGCACTCAGGTCGCGCAGTAAGCCTCATCTAAGGATTCACATAAGTAAGGGCCCAGAAGCGATTCTTGGGTTCTAGGGGTCGATGCAACACCTGAGTAGTGCAGGGGTTGCGATGACAGACAAAGTTAGAGGGCGTCGTTCTTCGGGACGGCGCCCTTCTGCGCGTCAGATTCAGTTCATGGCGTTGTTA